>NZ_MELG01000016.1:0-23554 GCF_001767535.1 Acinetobacter sp. GWC1_38_13
GAAAATTAATAGCAATAGTTCATTTTTAGGCATTAAAGGCGAAGAAAAATTATCTGATCGTTTGAGCGCTGTCTATTTAGCAGAGTGGGCATTTTATGCTGATGGCGACAAGAATGATTGGTCTCAAAGAAATCGTTATATTGGTTTAAAAGATCAGCATTTAGGAACTATCAAAGTCGGTAAACATAATACTCCGCTCAAAGAGTTATCTAGTCCTGTCGATAGTTTTAATAACTATATAAGTAATAAAGCCGATATCACAGGCATTATGACAGGAGAAAATCGTGTCAATAATGTGGTGGTGTACGACTCTCCAGAGCTTGCTTTTCAAGGCGGTAATATTGAAGCCAGTGTTTTGTTGGCTACTGGCGAGAGTCGAGGTATTGAAGATGATAAACGCGGTGGTGTAAATACGGCTGGACGTGGATTAGGGGATGCATGGTCTGCTTCTTTGAGTTATACCCATCCATTATTTTTTACTTGGCGTTGGTTATGACAAAGCTATTCCAAGTGATTTTTTGGGACACGGTTTATTAAATGCAAAAGATACAGAAACCAATGTAGATGAGGTTTTTGCAGCGGGAAATACATTGCGATTGATTGGTCGAATCACACCTGTTGAGGGATTGATGATCAAAGCGCTTTATCAAACTTCTGAGGTTGAAAATAAACTTGGAAATGATGAAGCTGCTGCAAATATTGATGATTCTAATGGTTGGTTGATTGGTGCTGAGTACAAAGTACCAAATTATGCCAATTGGACAGTCAAAGCTCAGTACAGTCAGAATTCGACTTCATTTAAAACAGAACAGGCAGATTTTGATGCTCAGCAAATATTGTTGGGTTTAGATTATGCTTTCAACAAACAAGTTAAAGTCTACGGATATACAGGTTATTCAACTTTTGAACAGGCTGATGCTAAGGATAAGCAACCTGTTGTGGGTACTGGCTTAGAATTTAAATTTTAAATCGATAAGACATTCTTGCAAATAGTTCTAAATGCTTCTATTTGCAAGAATAATTCTCAGTTACAAAAGTAAGTTTTTGATATCAATAATAATGTGAATAGTAAAGTATAATGATTTCATCATTCTTTCATCTTACTTGCCTACATTAAAACGAGTTTCTTTGTGATAGATATCAAGACCGTGGATAAACATAATATGATCTTTGAGGAAACAAATATTTATTTGTTTCATAGTATCAATTCACTAGCGACCCAATTCCCTATCATAGACAAGATCGCAGTTTTTTTAGCGGATGATCTAAATACTGTTTTTATCAGTTTGCTGGTTCTGATGTTGGTTCTAAAATGGAAAACACATCATCTAATCTTTGCTAAAACCTTATTTATAGTGCTTATCTCTTTGATATTAAGTGACTTAATCGAATATTTTTATCATCATCCTCGTCCATTTCAGTTGGATTTGGGACATAAGTTGATTGGGCATGGTCTGAGTTCATCTTTTCCTAGTCAGCATACGCTAACCGTTGTCATTATTGCATTTGCTTATCTACTTGCTGGATTTAAGACAATTGGAATTATTGGCTTGTTCGTCAGTCTGGTTGTTGGTTTATCTAGAATTTATGTCGGAGTTCATTTTCCATTTGATGTGGTTGGTTCGTTTTTAATCGGCTTTTTACTGGTTGTTTTTAGCAACTATATGTTGAAAGAAATGAGCTTGCGTATAAGACGAATGAGGCTACAGCAGTTGTTTGATTAAATAGAAAATGCGATTTAATATGCATTTTATCTTTTTGAATTTATGATTTTTTTACTGGATAGGTAAAATAATTTATAAAGTCTTTACGTTACAACTTTTGTTGCATTCACTAAGCTGATTAGATCGAAATAACTTAGGTCTATAGCCATGAGTGCAGCATTAGCTGAGATAAATTCTGCGACTAAAATTAATAATAATCTTCAACCCTTAATTGCACGCAGTAGGGTTAATGACTCCATTCATAATCACCGCTTCCTCAATGAAGTGGATAGCTATTTAGATACTTATCCTAATACTAAGCACATCGATATTTTCCTTTATGATCTCAATGGGCATTTACGAGGCAAAAGGATAGATATCAGTTGTCTCAAAAGCTTAGATAAGGGTTGTTATCTACCGCTGTCTATTTACGCCATGAGTTTGGATGGAAATGTTGTTGAGGAAACTGGACTAGGCAAGTTTGTCGGTGAACCAGATTATTTATGTGTACCTGTGTTGGGGTCATTACGTCCCAATCCTATAGATCCACATATCAATGCTCAGTTACTTTTAACGATGAAAGAAAATAATTTACAAGCTTGTCGTTATGAACCGCGCAATATTTTAAATAAATTGCTGAATCGATTACATCTGTTAGATTATTTTCCATGTATCGCTGCTGAGCTTGAGTTTTACTTACAGCCTTTATCCCAAGAGAGCCAAAAGTCAGCCATCCCTAAACAATGTTTTGATTTAAACCCACATGCTGATATCCAAGCAGTGTTGGATGAAATAGAAACGATTGCTGAAATACAGGGAATACATATCACTGGAATCGTTTCTGAGTCATCGTCAGATCAGTATGAAATTAATCTGCCGCATGGAACTGATATTTTGAAGCTCTGTGACCAAATCTTGATGTTAAAACGGAGTATTAAACAAGTTGCAAATAAACATGGCTTTAAAGCTAATTTTTTAGCAAAACCAGATTTGCATAAAGCAGGGAGTGGAATGCATTTTCATATGAGTCTACTTGATGCTAACAAACATAATATTTTTAGCTGTTCTGAACGTGACTTTGCAAAGCCATTATTAAATGTAATCAGTGGATTGATTCATTTTATGCCAGATTCTATGGCGATCTTAGCCCCTAATTTCAATTCATATCGCCGATTTAAGTTAGGTCAGCATGTCCCTTTGGAAGCAAACTGGGGTTGGAATAATCGTAATGTCGCACTGCGCATTCCATGTTCGGATTCAGAAAATCAAAGAATCGAATATCGAGTAGCTGGAGCCGATTGTAATCCATATTTGGCAGTCGCCATCATATTAATGGGAACGCTGCATGGCTTGACTCACATATCAGCAATTCCCAAATCAGTGAATCAATCTAAGCAGATTGGTGAACATTATTTTCTTCCGACAGAACAAATGGATGCATTGAAGAGATTTAAAGCTAATTATTGGATGAGTGAATATTTAAATCAAGATTTTGTTGCATTGTGGTGTACTGTTAAACAGGCAGAGTATCAGCATGTCTTGAGTCAGATCACTGCTATTGAAAAAAATTGGGATATCTAAGACATCACATATTTTGATGTCGGACTCAAAAAAGGCTGCTAAATGCTTTAATTTGAAAAGCATTTATTTAGGCATAGCTTTGTAATGAGTTAAATATAGGCTCAAAACTCTATGAATTTGAAGGCATAACGCATCGAAGGACATAACAAGTCTTTATAGGACAAATAACACTGGTATATGAAAAACAAATTGACAGCATTCAGAAGAGGCTATAATTTAATCATTGGTTCTAATTTGGAACTTTATATAGCCTCTATTTAATTTCAAATAGTTGAGCTAATGTTTTGATTGAAGTTGTAGATCAATAAGAGATGTAAGTCATAAGAGTTGTTAATGTGATTTAGTGTTTGCTTACAGAAATGTTATGGGTGAAGAGAGCGATGATGTCAAATGATGTGAATACAATTACAGTGCGCCAAACGCAATTCAAAGCCGAAAAAATTACCACGCAATACACTGAATCTACTTTCATGTCACATTTTCTCACAGCTCTGTCCATGAGCTTCCCACAGGGTGAACGCTTTTTTGTAGAAACCGTCCGAAATGTGCGTGATCAAATCCATGATGAACAGCTACAAAAAGATATCTCAGGTTTTATTGGGCAAGAGGCGCATCATGCGCGAGCACATGAGCAGTTTAATCAACTGGTGCAAAGCAATGATTATCATCTAAAAAAGTTTGAAAAGGCTTATGAGCAGGAAATGATCCGCCTAAGAACTTTAAGTCAGCGCCGTCAATTGGCTGCTACAGTTGCACTTGAGCATTTTACGGCGATGATGGCAGGTTATATGCTTGAATATCCAAATATTATGTTTAAAGGCTTATCTGAAAATATGAAGAATCTTTGGCTTTGGCATGCTGTTGAAGAAATCGAACATAAGCATGTGGCATTTGATGTATATCAGCAAGTCTTTGCCAACTTAGCTCAACGCCGTAGAAGTATGCGAACAATTACGGTGGGATTCATCAGTAGCACGATCATAATGACAGGTCATTTAGTCTGGCAAGATCGAAAGAATACCTTATATTCACCGAAGCAGCTGTTCAAGAACACACAAACACTTATGGGTCTTGTCCACATGATGTGGCGTTTATTACCTGACTATTTAGCATTTTATAAAGCAAGTTTTCATCCATCTGAGATTGATCAGCAGGATTTATTGATCAAAGCGAGAGCTTTATTAGCTAGCTAATTTAATGATTGGGATTTAAAAGTACTGTATTTTTTAGCGTTTGCTTGGTAAATAATTTACGGCATAAAAATGCGCATCTATTTTTGATTTTAAAAAGCTTAAATGATTTATCAACTTTTACTTCAATATACAAGTTGATCTTTTTATGCAGGGTATGAATTTCTATATCACTGGCGTAGACCATATTAAAAAATATTGACTTCAACAGCTAAATGGTGCGCTCAGCGGGACTCGAACCCACGTCGGTCGCTTAGGAGGCAACTGCTCTATCCAGTTAAGCTATGAGCGCATAATTAAATGATTATAAACAAAAAAGTGATTGCCTTAGCAATCACTTTTTGATTAAACCGACTAGCTGTATTTAGCTCTTATTTTTCAAATTTAAAACACGATAGAGCACAAACATTAGAACGATCCAAATAGGAATCATGAGCACAGATTCTTTAAAACCTTGCTGCCACATGATGTAAAGTACAACCGCAATAAATGCGAGTACAAGATAATTGCTGAATGGTGACCATAAAGCAGGGAAGCTCGTTGTTAATGCTTTTTGTTTGACCATCGCTTTAAATTTCAAATGCGTCAAACTGATCATTGCCCAGTTTAAAACTAAAGCACCCACAACCACATACATCAAATGACCTAAGGCATCTTCTGGTACGAAGTAGTTTAAAAGTACACATCCGAAGATGAGCAATGCTGAAAGCAATACGGCTGGAACAGGAACACCTTGTTTATTCACTTTAGCAAATACTTTAGGTGCATTACCTTGTTCAGCTAAACCAAACAACATGCGGCTGTTTGCATACATACCACTGTTATATACAGATAATGCTGCGGTTAAGATAATGAAGTTAAGTAGGTGAGCAGCCCAACCAATTCCCATTTGACTGAAAATCATTACAAATGGGCTTTTATCTAAGCCACCTAAATCAAGCTGATTCCAAGGCACAAGTGATAATAAAATTGTGAGTGAACCGATGTAGAAAATCAGAATACGGAACACAACTTGGTTGATCGCTTTAGGAATCGTTTTCTTTGGATCATTGGCTTCAGCCGCTGCCATACCGATTAATTCAATACCACCAAATGCAAACATCAAGAATGCCAGCATGAAGAATAGACCTTCAAACCCATTCGGGAAGAATCCACCATGACTCCAAAGGTTGGTAAATGAAGCCGTAGAGTTGGCATCCGCAGTGAACAGCAAGAACAGACCAAATAAAATCATCGCTACAACAGCGGTGACTTTAATAATGGCTAACCAAAATTCTGACTCACCATAGAATTTTACATTGGTGAGATTGATCGCTGTAATAATCACAAAGAAGAATAAAACTGACTGCCATGTAGCAATATGAGGCCACCAGTAATTGATATATTTTGCGACTGCCGTGAGCTCACTCATCGCAACGAGGATATACAATATCCAATAATTCCAACCTGATAAAAAGCCTGGAAATTTACCCCAATATTGATATGCAAAATGACTAAATGAACCTGCTACAGGTTCTTCTACGATCATTTCACCGAGTTGACGCATGATTAAAAAAGCAATCAAACCGCCAATCGCATAACCCAAAATAATAGATGGTCCAGCAGACTGGATGACTTGCGCAGAACCTAAAAATAAGCCCGTACCAATAGCCCCACCCATCGCGATGAGTTGGATATGGCGGTTTTTTAGTCCACGCTGAAGTTTAGAAGAATCGTTGTTCAAAGGACTGAGCTCGACGAGGAATAAGTGGATTATTCTAATAGATTGAATGATTTTCGACTAGTAAAAGTACAGGCGGGCTATGACTGGAAAGTTGTTTTTAAAATTCATTTAAAATCTTATATTTGGGTGAATAGTAAACTAAGTGAAGTTTGTTTTCTGATCATTTAAATCGGGCACTTGATTTTTAAACCGCGTATAAATGTTTCGATGCCATTGTTAATTTGTACAAAAATACTCAATATAGTGAGCACATTTTACCCATAACAATTGACCGAAAAGCAATTGGTCGTATGGCATATTTTATTGCTGTGAAGTAATTTTAGACTCAAGATTTACTTGCACCAAGAACATGATAAAAGGATGAAATTGACATGAGCTCAGTACCGCAAATCAAAGTCCCTGCAACATATATGCGTGGTGGCACAAGTAAGGGTGTTTTTTTCAAACTTGATGATTTACCTGAAGCGGCACAAGTAGCAGGCAAAGCACGTGATCAACTTCTTCTCCGTGTGATTGGTAGTCCTGACCCATACGGTAAACAAATCGATGGTATGGGAGGGGCGACCTCAAGTACCAGTAAAACGGTAATTTTGGCTAAAAGTACACAGCCTGAACATGATGTTGATTATTTATTTGGACAGGTTTCAATCGACCAGCCTTTTGTAGATTGGAGTGGTAACTGTGGAAACCTCACTGCTGCTGTAGGTTCTTTTGCAATTTCAAATGGTTTGGTGGATGCAGCTCGTATTCCTGAAAATGGAATTTGCACAGTTCGCATTTGGCAGAAGAATATTCAAAAAACTATTATTGCGCACGTACCAGTGACCAATGGTCAAGTTCAAGAAACAGGTGATTTTGAATTAGATGGTGTCACTTTCCCTGCAGCAGAAGTTCAAATCGAATTTTTAGATCCTGCTGATGATGGTGATGAAGGTGGGGATATGTTCCCTACAGGAAATGTTGTTGATGAATTGGTGGTACCTGAGATCGGTACTTTCCATGCAACTTTCATTAATGCAGGTATTCCAACTATTTTCTTAAATGCAGAAGCGATTGGTTATCAAGGTACTGAATTACAAGATCATATTAATGGTGATGCCGCAGCACTAGCTCGTTTTGAAAAAATCCGTGCGTATGGTGCTGTTCAAATGGGTTTGATTAAAGATATCTCTGAAGCTGCTGCGCGTCAGCATACTCCAAAGATTGCTTTTGTATCTCAACCAAAAACCTATACATCATCAAGTGGTAAAACAGTTGAAGCTGCTGGTGTTGACTTATTAGTTCGTGCATTATCTATGGGTAAACTTCACCATGCCATGATGGGAACTGCTGCAGTTGCAATTGGTACTGCTGCTGCGATTCCTGGTACGTTGGTGAATTTAGCTGCTGGTGGTGGTGAGCGTGAAGCGGTTCGTTTTGGGCATCCTTCAGGCACGTTACGTGTTGGTGCTCAAGCTGAGTTGATTGATGGAAAATGGGCTGTGAAAAAAGCCATTATGAGTCGTAGTGCACGTGTTCTGATGGAAGGCTGGGTTCGTGTACCAGGTGATACCTTCTAAGCCGTATTCATCTGTTTTAAACACCTCCATTTGGAGGTGTTTTTATTTTGTATAGCTTGAAAATACAAAGATAATCTATCGGGATAAATAGTGATATGATGTTGCCATTCTGACAGATGCTGTCACTTCTTCATTTATTCATTTTTCGAGGCAATTGTGTCGTCTATTTCTCCAGTTAATGCGGATGTTTTAAAACAAGCTCAACAACGTATTCAACAAGATTTATTGACAGCATTGGCTGCATTTTCTCTCCCAGAACCACTCAAAGCAGCTGTTCACCATGCCGTTATGCTTGGTGGTAAAAGAGTCCGCCCAGCTTTATGTTATGCGGCTGCTTCGTTACAAGCCAACCAAAACTTTGCTGCCGCACGTCGTGCAGCTGTCGCAGTAGAACTAATTCATTGCTACTCACTCGCACATGATGATTTGCCTTGCATGGATAATGATTTACTGCGTCGTGGTCAACCGACTTGTCATGTTGCATTTGGTGAAGATACTGCTTTGTTGGCAGGTGATATTCTGCAATCGATGGCATTTGAGATTTTAGGCAGTCGTTTATTTGACGATCAGGCACAAGGTACAGATGCCGCTATTGTTCTCAAGCAAATGCAAATCTTAGCTACAGCAAGTTCGAAGATGGTTTGCGGTCAGGTTTTGGATCTTCAAGCTGAAGGTAAGCATGTTGCCCAAGATGAATTGGAAAATATTCACCGTAATAAGACAGGTGCTTTAATTCAGGCTGCCATCATGATGGGGGCTGTGACTATTTACTCTGGCACAGATCAGGCGATTCCAAAATTACGTCAGTTTGGTCAGAGCATTGGCTTAGCTTTCCAAGTTCAGGATGACATTTTGGATATTACGGCGAGCACTGAAACCTTAGGTAAAACCGCAGGCAAAGATGAACAAGTCCAAAAATCAACATATCCTGCTTTAATGGGGTTAGAGCAAGCACAAGCCTTTGCACAAACCTTACATGATCAAGCATTTGAAGCATTAGAATACTTTGGTGAAAATGCCAAAGAGTTGATTGAGATTTCTAAATTTTTATTAGATCGAAAAAATTAATTTGGGGAAGTATATGAACGTACAAGCTTTACGGTTTGTGGGAACGCTTGAAGGCATTTCATTTTTATTATTGCTCGGCGTTGCCATGCCGATTAAGTATATTTGGGGAAATCCTGTTTTTGTCAAATATATTGGGATGGGGCATGGTGTTTTATTTGTACTATTCCTTGTGATGCTTTTAGTTGTTTGCCATCGAATGAAATGGTCTCTGTCAATCTTTAATTTGGGCTTGATTGCTGCCATTTTACCATTTGGCCCTTTTATCTTTGATCGTAAAGTTAAGCAATTAGCCGAAAAAGATCATTCAACGTTGATTGCAGAGTAAGATGTACTCAAGTACAAAAAAAAGCCATGATGATCATGGCTTTTTTTGCAAATAAAACGTTAAAAACAATTAACGTCCCATAAGACCACGAATTGTATTTAAAACATCGGCTGGTAAAACCACTGTTTTTGCATTATTCGATTTCGCCATATCTTGCATAGCTTTTACATATTGTTCGCCCAATAGGTAAGCAACAGGAATTTCTTTGTCGCCAACAGCATTGGTCACCATATTAATTGCTTTCTCTGATGCTTCTGCAAGAACAACTTGAGCTTCTGCATCACGACGAGAGGCTTCGAGACGTCCTTCAGCTTCCAAAATCGCTGCTTGTTTTTCACCATCAGCTTTCGTAACAGTTGCACGACGCTGACGTTCAGCTGCAGCCTGTGCTTCCATTGCAGATTGCATCGTATGTGATGGTTGAATATCTTGAATTTCTACAGTTTTAAGTGTAATCCCCCAATCAGAAATATCATCTGAAATAGCAGCCTTTAATTTCGCTTTGATATGATCACGTGACGACAAGGCATCATCCAAATCCATTTCACCTACGATCGAGCGCAGAGAAGTTTGTACAAGATTTTGAATCGCCCAAGTATAGTTTTCGATACCATACACGGCTTTTTCAGGTGTGGTCAGATTGATATAAGCAACGGCATTCATCACTAACACTGCATTATCACGTGTGATCACTTCTTGTGATGGAATATCTAAGACAATATCTTTCGTCGTGATTTTATATGCAACTTCATCTACATATGGAATCACAAAATTGAGACCCGGATTCAACGTGGTATGGTATTTACCAAGACGTTGAACAATCCATTTATAACCTTGGGGAACAATTCGAACCCCTTTAAAAATGGTTATACCAACAAAAGCGAAGAGCGCTAAAACAACAATAGTACCGACAGACATTAGAAACCCTCTTTATGTTTATGAAGTGCTATGCGGTTGAACAACTAAATCATTACCCATGATATCAATAACACGAACACGATCTCCGACTTTTACAGGAGCTGTGCTTCGACAGTTCCACTCATCAGAGCCGAGTACAGGCATTGGAAAACGCACCACGATTTGACTGTGATCCAGTCCAGTTTGGATGACCATCCCCACTTGACCAATGGTTGCTTCACGGGATAAACCCGCTTTGGTCTTATCAATTGAGAGTGGTTTTATAAATTTAAACCAAAGAATCGTACATAAAATCGATAAAATCCCCCAAGTGATCACTTGAGTGGTAAAGCCCATCATTGGGAAAAGCCAAAGTAAAATACACACCATCACTGCTGCTATACCAAACCATAGTGCAGCAAATGCAGGTAATACCAATTCTGAAAGAATTAACAAAATACCTAATACCAACCAGTGCCAAGGCTCAACTACAAATTCCATAGATTTGCTCGTATCGTTAAACGGTAAATAGAGGTGAAAAAATATTCACCTCTAGCACTGTAACAGATGATTATCTTTATGAATATATAAAGATAATGAATGTGTTTTAGAATTTTGGTCGAGGGGCAGGTTTAAATGCTGCAGGGGATTTTTTGAAGTTAGTAATTGCAGCTCGGATCGCTGTGATCTTGGCTTGAGCCGCCTTTTCACCTTCTAAGATAGCTTGGTTACTTGATTTTAGATCAAGTACACCGAGATGACCGACTTTCGGCTGAATCACGACAGTAGCTTGATTAAGTTCTTCGTTAATACTTTGCTGACCCATGATATTAATCGTCTGATCTAGTAATCCCCACATATTCATGGGTTTATCACCTATAGGACGCGCAGAAATATCAACCGCGATGATGATATCAGCACCCATATCTTTCGCTGTTTTTACAGGAATAGGGCTGACTAAACCACCGTCGACATATTTGGTACCACCGATGACCGTTGGCACAAAGACATTTGGAATACTACACGATGCACGTACAGCTTGACCTGCATTGCCTTTAATAAATTCAGCTTTCTTGCCGTTGTCTAAACGAGTTGCTACAGCAGCAAAACGTATTGGGAATTTCTCAATCGGCTTGTTGGCAACTTGACTGTTGACATAATTCTGAAGTTTTTGCCCCATGATAAAACCTTGGCTATTTAAGGTGAGATCACGGATGTCAGATTCTTGCAGTTTTAATGCAAGACTTTGCATCTGATAAGGCGTTTGCCCACTTGCATAAATGCTACCAACAAAGCTGCCAGCACTGGTGCCGGTCACAATTTTAGCTTTAATGCCATGTGACTCAAGGACTTTGATGACGCCAATATGTGAAAAGCCTTTAGCACCGCCACCGCCTAATGCTAAAGCAATCACGGGCTCACGTGCTTTTAAGGTTGAAGTTGGAGGCGTTTTTTTTGCAACTTGATCACAACCAAATAATGTTAAGCTAACAAGTGCTAAACAGGAGAGTTGAGCAATTTTCATATCAAAAGGAGATAAAATCGACGAAAAGATGGGCACATCTCAGCAGATTTGCCCTCGATTTTCTAGTTTTTTTTCACAAGTTTTTGTAATGGCTCTGCTAACCAATTGGGATTTTTGGGAGAAAAATGTCCTTGGTAAAAACCCATAATTTTTTCAAGATCTTGTTGATAATGACCTGTTGGCGTAAAGGCACCTAAGCAGTAAATCGTTTTGTGGTCATAATCAAAAGAGAACATCACAATCGGAATACCTGCTGCATGTGCAATATGGTAGAAACCACTTTTCATTTTTTCGGCTTTTTTACGCGTCCCTTCAGGTGCCATTCCGACCCAGATTCGATCGCACTTTTGAATTTCCGCAACGACCTGTTCAGTCAAACCATTGGTACTATCACGATGCACAGGGATTAATCCCGCCCAGTTGAGAAGGGGCTTAAATGGAGGCTTAAATAGTGTATCTTTGCCTAGAACCGTAATCTTGAGCCCCAAACCGCCAATCGCAAGAAAACCGTACCAGCCATCAATATTAGACGTATGTGGTGAGATAATAGCGACTGCTTTGGGTAAGTTTGGAATTTCACCAACCACTTTCCAACCTTGACTTAGAAAGAGTTTCTTACACAATGCACGGCTATAACTGGTTCCTCTTTGTGGTACTAGAGGCGGTAATTCAGGAAAATGTTGTGACATAGGTTCAGAAAAATAATGACAACTTTAATCATCTTAAACTCTCACTATCTGCATCGCATTGGCAAAAAATGAGATTTTAATGTGGTGGTTTTGAGAGGATTAGATAGTTGAAGTTACAAAGAAATACTTTAGGAACAGCCTTACATGCCTAATCTTCGTCAAATCTATTTATTGCTATTTTCGTTGTATTGGGCACAAGGATTACCTGTCGGTTTTATGACACATGCTTTACCTGTGATTTTAAGATCTCAAGGTGTATCTCTGGCACATATTGGCGGTTTTGGATTATTGATGTTGCCGTGGTCGATCAAAATCTTTTGGGCTGCATATGTTGATCGTTATGCAATCTCGAATTTAGGTCACTATCGCAGTTGGATTATTCCTACTCAATTCGCTAGTGTTGTTATTTTGGTGATATTGTCCTTTTTTCCGATTCATGCACTTGATCAACCTCTGTATTTATTAATCTTCTTTACTTTGCTGTTATGTATAAATCTTACAGGTGCGACACAAGATATTGCGACGGATGCTTTAGCTGTTAATTTACTTAAAAATGATCAATTACACTGGGGTAATACCTTTCAAGTGATTGGTTCTCGGTTAGGGTTTATCGTCGGTGGAGGTGTCGTACTTTGGTGCTTGGATTGGTTATATTGGCAAAAAACATTTTTATTGTTGGCGGTTTTAGTATTCCTGAATACCATTCCTATTTTATTTCATAAAGAACCTGAACGAATTAAATCGATAAGTTCAAATAACAGCTCAAATCATTCAAAAATTAATTCGATTAAACAATATCTTCATTATTTTAGCTCGTCTCCACAGTTAAAAGCATGGTTGCTAGTATTAATCACTTTTAAGATTGTTGATGGATTGACAGGGCCTATATTAAAACCACTTGCTGTTGATTTAGGTTTAACTTTTTCTCAAATTGGACTTTATATTACAATTTTAGGTGCTGTGGCTGCATTGTTAGGTGCAGCAATTGCAGGGGTGTTGTTGAAATATCTGTCTAAGGCTTATGCCTTGATTATATTTTCTATGTTAAAAATTCTAAGTCTATTTTTCTATGTTTATTTGGGTTATGTATTTGAACATCATAAAAAAATTGATTCTTCTATAATATATGTAATCAATGCCTTTGAAGATGCATGTTCCGCGATGTTGTTGGTGGTCATGCTCAGCTTAATTATGAACTACAGCCGTAAACACTTTGCGGGAACTGACTTTACTTTGCAGGTTTCAGTTATGGCGACAGTCAGTGGTTTATTATATTTACTAAGTGGATTACTTGGTGATTTGCTTGGATATTACTATTATTTGTCTGTAATTTTTCTAATATCATTCATTTGTTTGCTACCAATTTTTAATTGGAAGAAATATGTAAATATTAATCAAGGTTGATTACAAATTTATAAAGCTTGGATATTAAACTGTAATATTTCAATGTGAGAATCTAAGGCTTTTCGATAAATGTATCCCTGCATTCAATTGTTTTTTAGCTCTATTTCTTGAGTTTAAAATATGATGGGTAGTATTGTAAATCACTGACTAATAAATATTTTTTGGCGTGGATATAATAAAAAAGATAAGGTGTTAGTCTCGGCTAAAAATTAAACTTTAGTCGAAAATGGAATAAATAAATAAGATTTTAATCGTTTTGTCATATAAAGTTAATGTGTAGGATTTGTTACAAATTTAACTAGGATGGCAAAAATGAAAATCAAAATTGTAACAGCAGCAGTATTAGGTTTACTTGCAACCTCTACTTTTGCAGCACCAACAATCTACGGTGAAATCGACGCGAGTGTTGATTATTTACCAGAAAAAAATGCGACAAAATCAAACAAAGATGTTTGGGAAATTAGTTCGAACATCACCTTTATCGGATTCAAAGGTGATGAGAAATTAACAGAGCGTTTAAGTGCTGTTTATGCTGCTGAATGGGGATTCAGTGCAGATGGTGACAGCAGTGATTGGACTCAACGTAACCGTTTTGTTGGCTTAAAAGACAGCAAGTTGGGTACAGTTAAAATTGGTGAACATGATACACCAGTCAAGCAACTCTCAAGTGTTGTAGATACCTTCAACAACTATGTTGCTAACAAAGCAGATGTAACAGGGATTTTTACTGGCGAAAACCGTATTGATAATGTAGTGATCTATGAGTCACCTGCAGTCAAAGTTCTTGATGGTGCATTTAAATTTAATGCTTTACTGGCAACAGGTGAGGCGACTGGGATTAAGCAAAGCAATGGTGGTGCTAAAGTTTCAGGTGGTGGGTTAGGTGATGCGTGGTCTGCTTCGGTAACTTATGAAAACCCACTTTTTGTTGCGGGTCTCGGTTATGACAAAGCGATCCCAAGCACATTTTTAGGCAAAGGTATTTTAAATGCTTCAGAACCAGAGAATGATATTGGCTCTGTTTTTGCGGCAGCGAATACAGTTCGTGCGATTGGTCGATTAAATCCAATCGAAGGCCTAGCACTTAAAGCATTGTATCAAAGTTCTGAAGTTGAAGCTGTGTCAGGCAATGAAGTTGGTTCAGCAAATATTGATGATGCACAAGGTTGGTTAGTCGGTGCTGAATATAACATTCCACAGTCTAAAAACTGGACAGTGAAAGCTCAATACAGCCAAAACGATACCAGTTTCAAAGACAACAGTGCAGACTTCAAAGCTAAACAAGTCATCGCAGGTGCGGATTACGCATTTAGTAAGCAAGTAAAAACCTATGGTTATGCTGGTTATTTAACGCTTGAGCAAGCGGACAAAAAAGACAAGCAACCTGTAGGCGGCATAGGTTTAGAATTCAAATTCTAAGCCATGTAATTCTAAAAACACCCATAAGGTTCTTATTGGGTGTTTTTTTTATTGGCTCAAATGACATTTATTTTAAATATAATATATGGTTTTTAATAATGATTATTATTAACTCTAATTAATTCTTATCTGTATGATAAATATTGTTATTTTTATAAGTTAAATTCTGCGTTTTTTGCATGAGTCATGTTGCTTTAAGTGATTTTTAAGTTTCAGCTTCTATCTTTGTCGCATACAAAATTATCTCTTCGATTGTGACGATGACTATGCTGCTGAAAAAACTAAGGGCAAAGCCTATTTCGCTACTCACGTTTAACCTATTGCTTTCAATTTGGTTAGGACTTTTCTTAAATTTTGCCTTTTATGAAAAGCTTCAGTCGCTTACACCTTATACAGGTATTAAAGCAGGGTTATTCGTAGCCGCTTCAGCTGTAGTCGTTGTATCAGCCTATTTCTTTCTTTTTCAACTTTTGAACTGGAAATGGACAGCCAAGCCTGTTGCAATCGCCATGGTATTTATTGGTGGATTTGCTTCATATGCTGTCAGCACATTAGGGGTGTTAATCACTTCTGATCAGATTCAGAATTTGATGCAAACAGATATCGCTGAAGCAAGAGATACGTGGTCCATACATTTGATCACTTGGACACTGGGCATGACCGTATTACCGATTATTGCTATATTGATCGTAAAACTGAAATCTGAACCGATCTTGAAGCAGTTGTTGAAAAAGGTCATGGCGACGATTGTATCACTAGCGATGGTGGGTGGGTTGTTGTTCATATTTTACGTGGATTTTGCAGCAATCTTTCGTGAAAATCGTGATTTAAAAGGGATGATCTCTCCACAAAATATGATTGCTTCTTTTGTGTCTTATTATAAAAAGAAAGCACCTAAAGAAAATTTACCATTGGTCACTTATGGGACTGATGCAAAACTTGTAAAAGAAAATTCTGCTCGTCCGAAATTGATGGTTTTGGTGGTAGGTGAGACAGCTCGTGCTGAAAACTTTTCTTTAAATGGTTATGCGAAAAATACTAACCCGAAATTATCAAAACAAGACATTATTAACTTCTCTCAAGTAAGTTCATGTGGTACAGCAACGGCTGTTTCAGTGCCATGTATGTTCTCTGGTATGCCTCGTAAAGATTATGATGAAGGGCTTGCAAGTCATCGAGAAGGTTTACTTGATATCGCACAACGTGCTGGCTATAAAGTCACTTGGATTGATAATAACTCTGGATGCAAGGGCGCTTGTGACCGCGTTGAGCAGTTTAAAATACCTGAACCTATCCAGCAGAAATGGTGTGAAGAAGGTGAATGTTTTGATGATCTTTTAATTGATAGTTTGAAAACATATATCGCAACTATTCCTAAAAATGACACGCAACCTCGATTGATCGTTTTACATCAAATGGGTAGTCATGGACCTGCGTATTACAAACGTGTTCCGCCGCAGTTCAAAGTCTTTAAACCAACTTGTGATACCAATGCCATCCAAGGATGTAGTCAAGATGCACTGATTAATAGTTATGACAATACCTTGTTGTACACTGACTATGTGTTAGATTCATTGATTGAAACATTAAAAAATACAACGCAGTATGAGACAGGTTTGTGGTATTTATCAGATCATGGTGAATCAACAGGTGAAAGTGGTATGTATCTACATGGCGCACCATATGCGATTGCACCAAGTCAGCAAACACATGTACCGATGTTGATGTGGTTCTCTGATGCGTGGAAGCAACAAGCCAATCGTCAAGTACAGTGTTTAACACAGCAAAAAACTGAAGCATTAAGCCAAGACAATTTATTCCCGACTTTATTGAGCTTGCTGAATGTCAAAACGAAAGTAATTGAGCCACAAAATGACATGCTGTCTGCATGTTCAAATTCCTAAGAATGAGGAAATCATGACTAAAATCTTGATGATCGAAGATGACTTTATGATCGCAGAGTCAACCTTGACTCTATTGCGCTATCATCAGTTTGAAGTGGAGTGGGTCAATAATGGTGTGGATGGTTTAACGATGTTGACCAAACAACCATTTGACTTAGTACTGCTAGATCTAGGATTGCCTCTGATGGATGGCATGCAAATCTTAAGACAGATTCGTCAGCGATCTTCTATACCTGTTTTAATTATCTCGGCGCGTGATCAACTCCAAAATCGAGTGGATGGACTGAATCAAGGTGCTGACGATTATTTGATTAAACCTTATGAGTTCGACGAATTACTCGCACGTATTCATGCTTTGTTACGACGTGGCGGTACTGAGAATGCACAATATAAACAACAAACCCAATTGCTCAAAAGTGGTGATCTAGTTCTAGATGTCGAACAACATTTAGCGACCTTTAAAGGGCAGCAGATTGAATTATCCAATCGTGAGTGGGCGATTTTGATTCCATTAGTCAGTCATCCCAACAAGATTTTTTCTAAAGCAAATCTAGAAGATAAGTTGTATGATTTTGACAGTGAAGTCACGAGTAATACCATTGAAGTCTATGTCCATCATTTACGAGCAAAGTTGGGTAAAGACTTTATTCGTACTATTCGTGGATTGGGCTATAGATTAGGACAAGCATAAGTATTATGAAGTTATCCAAGCAATATTCCCTCAAGAAAAGATTAATCTGGGGGACATCAGTTTTTAGTTTATTGCTTGGATGTTTATTGATTTTCACCGCTTATAAGATCGCTTTGCATGAAGTTGATGAGATCCTCGATACGCAAATGCAATATATGGCTGAACGGTCTACTACTCAGCCTTTAACCACCATCACCAGTAAAATCGAATTGCATCGGACTTATCACGAGGAAGATTTGCTGGTTGATATTTGGGCCTACAAAGATCAAAGTCACTTATGGCATCAAACGCATCTATTGATCCCACCAGTGAAGCAAGCAGGTTTTTACACGCAAGAAACACCACAAGGAAAATGGCGTGTTTATGTCATCCCGTTAAAAGATTATCAAATTCAAGTGAGCCAACAAGAGCAGGTACGCAAGAACTTCGCTTGGGAGTTGGCAGGTAGTATGTTTGTGCCATATGTGCTGTTACTGCCTTTTGCAATTATTATCTTAGCATTCATTATTAGTCTCAGTTTAAAACCTTTAGAAGACTTCAAGGCTGAATTGCGCAGTCGAGATTCGGATGGCTTAGCACCGATTGATAGCCAAGATTATCCGCAAGAGTTAATTCCAACTATTGAAGAAATGAATCATTTGTTTGGACGAATCCAACAGGCACAGGCTGAACAAAAGCAATTTATTGCAGATGCTGCACATGAACTCAGAACACCTGTAACGGCATTAAATCTACAAACCAAAATTTTAATGAGTCAATTCCCTGAGCACGAAGCTTTAATTAATCTAAGTAAAGGATTGGCGAGGATTCAGCATCTGGTGACTCAATTACTGGCATTGGCTAAACAAGATGTAGGTTTAAATTTGATTGAGCCAAATACGGAGTTTCGCCTTAATGATGTTGCACTCAATTGCGTCGAGCAATTAGTCAACTTAGCCATGCAAAAAGAAATAGATTTGGGTTTTGAGCGTAATGATGTGATTGAAATGAATAGTTTGGAGTCAACTATTCATTCGATTATTTTTAACCTGATCGATAATGCGATTAAGTATACGCCTAATCAAGGCATCATTAATATTTCAGTCTATAGTGACCAAGACAATTTTGCATGTGTGCAAATTGAAGACAGTGGTGCTGGCATCGACCCTGAAAACTACGATAAAGTATTAAAACGTTTCTATCGTGTGCATCACCACCTAGAAGTGGGCAGCGGCTTAGGACTTTCCATTGTTGATAAAGCTATTCAACGTTTAGGCGGTACGCTGCAACTGTCTCGTAGTATTGATTTGGGTGGCTTATCCGTTTTAGTGCGCTTACCTAAAATCTTAAATCATCACTGAGTCACTTTGATTTAAGCATTGCTTTCTGCATGCTCTCGAAGATAACGAAGAAACAACACACATTTTTGGATGCGTTTACCATCATTGCCGACGCGGTTTACGTTGAGTCTGAGCACCCAGTTTAAGCGTTTTCCAACTTTACAAATGTCTTTATACACTTGTGGTTCAGCGAGTAGAGCTTGGTAAAGGATATAGCTTGCATCATTAAGCTGTTCAAATTCGAAATGATAGGCCGTCGAGAAAATATATAAAATCCAATCACGGACAAAACAATCGTGCAAGCTGAGCACGGATGCAGGATCAGTTTCGAAATCAATAAAACTAAAATGTCTTTCTTGATCCACTAAAATATTACGTGCAAAAGCTTCGCTTAAATAACCACCTTGCAAATGAACATATTGAACTGCTTGAATCGCTTGGGTAAATAAAGTGGTTTTAGCTGCTAAATCATCTTTGCAGTATGCAAGTGCTTGATCTAATTGTTTAACTTTACTTTGATGTTGAGCGCCAATATCTTCCAGTAAAATCCCTTTGTCAGAATGAGCAAGCACATTAGGTGTTGATACACCAAGTTGTTTGAGCTGTTGAATACGCTGATATTCACATCGAATCGCCGCCGCGCCACCTTGATTCGGGACAGGCATAATGGCGCCAAGATTGAAAATCTTGGCAAGCCATTTCAATGGCGTATATAACCATAGACCATGACGTTCAGATGCTTTTTTTAACCATACTTTACCAGTATCGAGCTTATAAGCCTGAATAGATGCTTGTTGGGTTTTTAAGGTATTGTCTAAAAAAGTCTGAAAGTCATCCATTCGCAGCAAACTATAATTAGGTGATTGTATAAGGGTATTTGAGTGATCACTTTACCACATCAGGCAAAACTTTCGGAGTATCAATTATGTTCGAGCGTATGAGATGGCGTTGGTAGGTTAAAGCATATACAGCAAGATTGATTGCAAAGCAGATCCACGCTGTCCATAAATTATGGCTGAGAAAATGAGCACCACGCATCATCTGTGCCCATCCCATCGCAAAACCAAGTAGGATACCTGCAAATAGATAAAACCATGCTCGTTTTTGTTCATCGAGTCGATAGACAAAATAACCTGTCACCAGTGCAAAGCCTGTACTAGCATGTCCACCAGGAAAACAATGTCCTGCTGTAGCAGAAAAATTCCATGTGAAGCCTGTGGTTGTTGCAGTCGTCATCGCCCAAGGACAAGCATGAGCAGCATTTGCTTTGATTAGCCCGATCACACAAGTACATAACATGCTGACCCAAAACATATAGCCATATTTCCAGCGCTTTGCTTTGAGTTTTTCAACTTTGAAAGATGCTATCCATAATAAGAAAAAACTAATGTAGACCAGCGTTAAAACCTTTTTGACATAGGTGTGATTGAGTTTTGCTAGATACCAATCGCCTTTTAGCGCAAAATCACCAAATGTACCCACCCAAGGTTGGATTAAGTACATGTCTATGCTGCCCCCTACAGGAAAGACCCACCACAAAATAAAAAAACTGATTAAAAGTAAGAAACTTGTCAGCAGAAAAAATGGCGTTTTAATAATCATAGGATTAAACGTCGAAAAGTAAACAATCTATGATTTATTAAACTGTTTTAATCTTAAACAGCTCTTAAAATTGACATAAAAAAAAGCGGCGTTTCCGCCGCATAAAACATTAAAACTTAAAACATTGATTCTTCAGAATTCGCTGAAATCTTATGAATCGAAAGGTCAGCACCACGATACTCATCTTCTTGAGATAAACGGATGCCCATAGTGACTTTTAAAATGCCATATACGACAAAACCACCTACCAATGCGATAGCAACACCTAAGCCAGTCCCGATGATTTGAGAAATAATCGATACTCCACCCAAACCGCCAAGCGCTTGCTGACCAAAGATACCTGCCGCAATACCCCCAAAAGCACCACAGACACCATGTAATGGCCAAACCCCCAAGACATCATCAACTTTGAGTTTGTTTTGCGTGTAAGTAAATAGATAAACGAACATGCCACCAGCAGCTCCACCAATAACCAATGCACCGATAGGATGCACGATGTCAGAACCAGCACAGATCGCCACTAAACCAGCTAAAGGACCATTGTGCAAGAAGCCTGGGTCATTTTTACCCATAAAGTTAGCTGCCAAAGTACCGCCAACCATCGCCATCAATGAGTTGATCGCAACTAAGCCAGAGATAGCATCAACACGTTGAGCACTCATTACGTTGAAGCCAAACCAACCTACGATCAAAATCCATGAACCTAAAGCAAGGAATGGAATAGATGAAGGAGGGTGAGCACTTACACGACCGTCATTTTTATAACGACCATTACGCGCACCTAACAAGATCACCGCAGCTAAGGCAATCCACCCACCCATCGCGTGTACAACCACAGAACCAGCGAAATCATGGAAAGTTGCACCAAAAGAGCTTTCAAGCCATTTTTGGAAACCATAGTTTCCATTCCAAATCATCCCCTCAAAGAACGGGTAGATCAGGGCAACTAGAAGTAAAGTTGCGATCGCTTGTGAACGCATTTTGGCACGTTCAGCAATACCCCCAGAGACAATCGCTGGAATGGCTGCAGCAAAGGTCAATAAAAAGAAGCAACGCATCAGGTTATAACCATGATCAGCAGCTAAAACTTCGCCTGCATGAAAAAAGTTTTGTCCATAGGCAATCCAATAACCAACAAAGAAGTAGGCAATTGCGGAAATGGCAAAGTCAGTCAGAATTTTACTGAGTGCATTGACTTGGTTTTTGTGACGAACGGTGCCTAGCTCTAAAAATGCAAAGCCTGCGTGCATTGCCAAAACCAGTACTGCACCGAGCAGTAAGAAAAATAGATCTACGTTTTGCATAGTGGTGCTCAAAAAAAGTGCTAAATTTTATTTTGGTGCAAGTATTTGATTCGTTTTTGCACCAAAATAGATTTAGTAAATCTAAAACTAGAGCAATCTTAAAATGCTCATTTCTCTGTATTTTGATAAGCAAAAAACGCACCAATTTAGAAATTAAATTGTAATTTTGATGAAAAGTGGTGCATTTTGATTAAAAATAGCACAGAAATTTAAAGGTGTAGACCTAAATAGCAGCATTTTAGCGGATGTTATTTGATTAATTGATTTTAGTGTGGAGGCGTTCTACTTGCTAATCATCATGCAAAAGACAAGCTGCTACTTTCCAATAGTGATTGTTGCTACAATTTTTATTTTTCAGGTGGATGAATATGTCCTTTGATCTCAAAGTTAGTTTCAAACAAAGGTCTGAACCATCTGCACAGCAGAAAAAACTCAATCTATTAATTGCTCAAATTGAACAGCAAAAAATCAGTCTCGCCACATGGAAAAATGCACAAGACGAGATTCAACAGCATACCCGACAGAAGCTCATGCCAGTCTACCGTGAACTACACGAGGTATTGTTTCTACAATTAGAGCAACTTTGGCACTTGTTGCAATCGCATACATTTTCCAAAACCGACTTACAACAACTCGATGAAAAAATCGCACAACTTGCCCGTATGTTGAAACGCTCACAAATGTTGAATGAAGAACAGCTCACTCTTGTGCAGCAGATCGACACCGTTTATCAGCAACATACTCAACAATCTGTTAAAAAGCTTAAAAAAGTACAGTCAGAAAATTTCGAGTATCAAGCATCCTCTGAGCAGAGCATCGAGCAACATGCAGAACAAAGGAGTGAACAAGAAGACGACTTTGAGCAATATGCGGCGGAACAACAACAAGCAAGAGAAAAAGCCAAACAGCTACGACAGCAACAAAAACGTGAACAAGCTGAGCAACTAGCAGCACAGTCACTTAAAACGGTGTATTTAAAAATAGCTGCCATGATTCATCCTGACCGTGAGCAAGATGAAACTAAGAAAGCGGAAAAAACCGAATTGTTTCAGCAAGCCAGTCAGGCTTATGAACTGCAGGATTTGTTTTATTTACTGAAACTTCAATTACAGCTTGAACAAAATAAGGGTGTAGGAACTAAAGAGCTTTCTACGGAGCAAGTAAAGTTTTATAAACTGGCGTTGGATGCACAAAGTCAGCAGCTTGAAAGCCAAATTGACGAAATTTTAGATTCTTTTCAGTTAGCAAAGAAAGTCAAAGCCGAGCATCTTCATATTAATGATGTGTATAAAGCGATAGATGCGGACTGTGCTGAGTTAAAGCAGCAGTTGAAGTGGGAAAAAGAGCGTTTAAAGCATATGAAAAAGGTGAGTGGGGTGGAGATGTTATTGGAGCATGGGGTGCTTTGATTTTTAAAAGAGTCTTTCTCTAACCTTATAGTACAAGGAGGGAAAGACGGTTTGTGCTTATTTTAAAATTTCAGATAAAAAGGGATCATTTCGAACATAGGTTTTCCAAAATGCAGAAAATGGATAATTCTGTTGAAGCATATTAGTTAGGACTTACGCACTATTATTTATAGATTCTCTGTGGTAGCAGATGATTTTTATCGAGAATAAAGTCATCAATGAAGTTTTTGATCATTGGTCTA
>NZ_MELG01000017.1:0-6253 GCF_001767535.1 Acinetobacter sp. GWC1_38_13
ACGTACGATCTCAGGGTTTGCTCCAGATAAATCCACGATACTAGTGGTGGATAAAGTACCGAAACCGCCATCAATAAATACATCTATGCGTTTGCCGAGTTGATTTTCAATATCATAAGGATCATCTAGTGGTTCTGCTTGATCAGGAAGAATCAGGGTACTTGTGAGCAGTGGTTCGCCGAGCTCTTTTAGCAACGCTTGTGCGATAGGATTGCTAGGAATACGCAGACCAATGGTTTTTTTCTTAGGATGCATCAAGCGTTTTGGAACTTCGCTGGTTGCAGGCAAAATAAAGGTGGTTACAGCAGGCGTATTATTTTTAAGCAGTCGATACATTGCATTATCAACTTTTGCATAGGTTGCAATATCAGATAGATCACAACACATAATCGCATATTGATGTTTGGGACCTAGACCGCGAATCTGTGCAATTCGCTCCATGGCATTTTTATTTCCAATTTGGCAACCAATTGCATAAGCAGCATCAGTTGGATAAACAACCACATCACCTGCACGTATACGATCTACAGCTTGAGTGATTAAACGTGCCTGTGGATTTTCAGGATGAATATGTAAGTGCAACATTATTATAACTCCCTGATCTTTATGGCTGAATTAAGTATGAAACGTGTTAAGGGGCGGATGCAAGTCTCAGATGTGATAATTTTGTCAATCAATCAAGCGATTCACGTTTAAATTCATCAAGTTGTAATGCTCGTCCATTACGCGTACACAAGCAGATATAATAAATGAAGTGTGCAGCATCACGAGGTAATTTAGACTCACCTGAAAAAAAGCGTTTTACTTGATTAAAAACATTGTCTTTAAACAAAGCACCATCACCACCTTCGCCAGTTAAGTTATCTAAAGAGACACGAAACTTTCGACCAAATGCAGTTGCAAATAACCATTCAATCGCTTGGGGTTTGATTTCTACTTGTTCAAAAAGCGCTTGCTGTTCCGCAGTTCGACCATCCGGTGCATACCAATAACCTAGATCAGGTAACTTTCTACGTTGTTCCCCTGAAATCGTCCAATGACTAATTTCATGTAAGGCACTATTAAAAAAACCATGAGCAAATTGGATTCGTGCAGGTAGCTGATCTGTCGCTGGGAAATATTCTGGTTCAAAATCACCTTTAACTAATGTGACATTATGGTGGGAAAACCAGTGATTAAAGTGTAAAATGAGCCAATCAACATGTTCTACTTCAGTTGTTAACTTTTGCCAAGATGAGCGTTGCACTTGATCTGGTATCAATCGAGGTAGATCAGTTGAATGGGTGCTAACAAGTGATGAAGTTGTTACTTCAGGTTGCGGCTGCAACAGGTGCATTGCTTAATTTACCCCGAGTTCTGTCTAAAGAAGTGCAAAATTGTATCTTAATCTTTGACAGAGTACCGATGAATTTGTAGAATTGCCGCCTTAATTATGTCAGCAAATACCTTTCCGGCACAGATTGAGCCGTTTAAATGGGCTGAACAAGGCTTTACATGGTCAGGTACACTGCCATTGTCTCGCTTTGCTCGTATCGCTCGTGAAGCTGTTGGATCAATTAATGATCAATTGATCAACATAGACTGTAAGCTATCAATGGATGCATATCATCGCATTGTATGGTTAGATGGACATATTGATACGAAAGTTCCGATGGAATGCCAGCGTTGTCTGGATACCGTTGAAACTGAACTTGTATCAGATTTTCATTTAGCTTTAATCGATGATGAGTCACTGATAGAGCGCTTGGATGAGGATGCTGATTTCATCGTTTTAGGTGAAAGTGAGTCAACGAAAAAAGGTGATATTGATACACCTGCTTCGATCGATTTGCTCGCATTACTAGAAGATGAACTGTTATTGTTGATGCCTTTATCTCCTAAGCATGATGCTTGTGAGTTAAAACATCGACCTACCATTCAGGACGTTGCCGAAGAGAAGCGGGATAACCCGTTTGATGTTTTGGCAAGTTTGAAGGGTAAACTTAACTCATAATTTGTGTTATAATGTTGAGTTAAGACAACTGAATTTGTTCTGATCCATTTTTTCGATCTTTGTAAGGAGCCATCATGGCCGTTCAGCAAAACCGTAAAAGTCGCTCTCGCCGTGACATGCGCCGTTCACATGACGCTTTAACCGAGAATGCATTATCTGTAGACCAAACTACTGGTGAAACTCATCGTCGTCACCACGTGACTAAAGACGGTATTTACCGTGGTCGTCAATTATTCGCTAAAGCAGCTGATGCTGAATAATTGAATCATATGCATTAAGCGTTAGCTTAAAGTATAGAAAAAATGGGAGCGAAAGCTCCCTTTTTTGTTGTTTTTCGCAATTATAAAACGATTTAATCAATGTTAAATTTCCGCATCGAGAAAAAGTCTGCTGCTATTCTCATGTAGAATCATGAGAAATGATGAAACTGGCAATAGACCATTTTAAGGATTTTTATATGTCGACTAAACGACTTGAGCAGGCAGCTCAAGCAACAAAAACCGCATTTGTATTCCCAGGTCAAGGCTCGCAAAAAGTAGGTATGCTGGCTGAACTTGCTGAGCAGTTTGGTGTGATCAAAGAAACCTTTGATGAAGCATCAAATGCACTAGGTTTTGATTTATGGCATATCGCGCAAAGCGGAGAAGGTTTAGATCAAACTGAAAATACACAACCTGTTTTATTAACCGCTAGTATCGCGTTATGGCGCGTATGGTTGGAGTTAGGTGGTGTAGTACCAAAATACTTGGCAGGACACTCTCTTGGTGAATACAGTGCTTTAGTTGCTGCGGAAGCGATGACATTGGGAGATGCTGTAAAACTAGTGAATTTGCGTGGGAAACTCATGCAAAATGCAGTTCCTCAAGGAACAGGTGCTATGGCTGCAATTCTAGGTCTTGATGATCAGAAAGTGGTTGAGCTTTGCCAAGCTGCGACAGCAAATGGCGAGGGTTCGGTTGAAGCTGCCAATTACAATGCGCAAGGTCAAGTTGTGATTGCAGGAACTGCGACTTTAGTCCAACAGGTTATCGCTGCTGCAAAGGAGCAATCAGGCAAAGCCATTGCGCTACCAGTATCTGTGCCTTCACATTGCTCATTAATGAAGCCAGCAGCAGAACAGTTTGCTGAAGCTTTGGAACAAACTGCCATTGAGCTACCACGCCTTCCTGTAATACAAAATGTCAACGCGGAAATTGCGACAGATGTTGCTCAATTGCGTCAGGCATTAACGGCTCAGTTATATGAGTCAGTGCAATGGACTCGTACCATGCAATATCTGCAAGATCAAGGTATTCAGTATGTGGTCGAATGTGGACCTGGGACTGTACTGAGTAATCTTGCGAAGCGATTACCGAACATAGATAAAGCATTTGCGATTGATAGCAAAGCACGTATGGAAGATGCCCTAAACGCAGTATTAGTGGCAGAAGGAAAAATTGCATGACACAACAACGAAAAGTTGCGTTAGTGACAGGAGCTAGCCGAGGCATTGGCGCAGCAATTGCACAGCAGCTCATTCAAGACGGTTTTTTTGTAGTTGGCACCGCGACTTCTGAATCAGGCGCGCAAAAACTGACAGAAAGCTTTGCTGAGAACGGTGCGGGTGCTGTACTTGACGTTCGAAATGGTGAAGCGATTGATGCACTGGTAACAGATATCGAGCAAAAATACGGTTCTGTCTTAGTTCTAGTGAACAATGCTGGGATTACGAAAGATAATTTGTTACTTCGTATGTCTGAAGATGATTGGGACGATATTCTCAATATTCATCTCAAAGCTGTTTACCGTCTCTCGAAGCGTGTTTTAAAAGGTATGACTAAAGCACGTTTTGGTCGAATTATTAACATTAGTTCAGTGGTTGCACATTTTGCAAATCCAGGCCAAGCCAACTATTCAGCAGCAAAAGCAGGGATTGAAGCATTCAGTCGTAGTTTAGCTAAAGAGATGGGCAGCCGTCAGATTACTGTAAATAGTGTTGCACCTGGATTCATCGCGACTGAAATGACTGATCAGTTAAGCGAAGATGTTCGTAAAAAAATGAGTGATCAAGTAGCTTTAAATCGTCTAGGTGAACCTCAAGATATTGCGCATGCAGTAAGTTTCCTTGCAAGCGATAAAGCTAGTTACATTACTGGTACAGTTTTACACGTAAATGGTGGTTTATACATGGCCTAAGTGGCGATGTATAAACTTTTAAAAAATTTTATATTCAATTAAACTAGTGGCAAATTAAAACGCCACAAGCAATGAGGAGAATTCCTGTGAGCGATATCGAACAACGCATCAAACAAGCAGTAGCTGAACAATTAGGTATGCGTGCT
This sequence comes from Acinetobacter sp. GWC1_38_13, assembly GCF_001767535.1. Lineage (NCBI taxonomy): Bacteria > Pseudomonadati > Pseudomonadota > Gammaproteobacteria > Moraxellales > Moraxellaceae > Acinetobacter > Acinetobacter sp. GWC1_38_13. The sequence continues at coordinate 4,315 of NZ_MELG01000017.1, forward strand.
GAAGAGATTAAAAACGAAGCATCTTTCATGGATGACTTAGGTGCTGACTCTTTAGATTTGGTTGAACTTGTAATGTCTTTTGAAAATGATTTTGACATCACGATTCCAGATGAAGATTCAAATGAAATCACTACAGTTCAATCTGCAATTGATTATGTAACTAAGAAACTTGGTTAATCATATCACATGATTAAAAGCCACCTTTTTCGGTGGCTTTTTTATATGTTCAACTTTTCATATGAATAGATGTAAAAATATCTTACAAAAAAATAAACTATAAATATGAAAATAATTTATTTGAGTGTATAAATTTTATGCTATTTAAAATAATGTATTAAACCATAACAACAAAAGGGAATTTTATGAATATAGCAAACCGTATTAAAGAGATCATTATTGAGCAACTTCGTGTAAATGAAGAAGATGTTTTACCAAATGCATCCTTTACAGATGATTTAGGCGCTGATTCATTGGCTGTAGTTGAGCTCATTATGGCTTTTGAGGGAGAATTTGGTACTCAAATTCCTTATGAAGAGGCTGAGAAAATTATTACCGTTCAATCTGCAATTGATTATATGACCAATATTGTGGGAGAAAATGTTTAAATTGCTTCAAGTTTTGAACGAATTGAAAGCCGCCGTAAGGTGGCTTTTTATATTTAAAATATATAAATGTGAAAGCTTAAAATCAGTTTTACTGCATATACATATATTTACAAGACCTCGTTAAATTGAAACTCGCATGCTTTATTTTTTCGGTATAACTAATTGTAAGTCTGTTTTGACTATGCTTAATCAATAATTACAGAGGAAATAAAAAATGGGTATTTTTGATTTTGTTAAAGGCATTGGTAAAAAAAATACAGCACCAGCAGAACCTCAGCCTGCTCCAGCCACACCTGTTGAGCCTTCAGCTCAAGAAATTGCCAATAAATTATTAGGCTTGATTAAGAGTTTAGGTCTTGGTGTTGATGGTTTATCAGTAACCTATAATGGAAATACCGATACAGCCATTATTAAAGGGCGAGTCAAAAGCCAAGCAGATAAAGAAAAGATAGTTCTTGCCGTTGGTAATATTGATCATGTTGCTCAGGTCGATGATCAGATGTCGGTTGAAGTGCCTGAACCAGAAAGTAAATTCTATACTGTAAAATCAGGTGATAATTTATCTAAGATTTCTAAAATGTATTATGGCGATCCAAACCAATACAATAAAATTTTTGAAGCGAATAGACCATTACTCAAAAATGCGGATGATATTTTTCCTGGACAAGTGTTACGTATCCCTGAATAAATTGTAATGTGACAGAAGAGGCGCGTATTGCGCCTTTTTTATTAATAAATTCTGGAAGATTTATCAATTTGAAAACAACTTAAAACCGTTTCGGAATCTTCTGCCCATTCACCACAGGCGATTCCGCATTTTTCAAAACACCAAACAACCACGTTTCAGCATGTTGGACAGCAGTTTTGAGTGAGTCACCTAAGGCTAAACGCCCTGCAATGAAACTTGCCAAAGAACAGCCAGAACCATGATATTGTCCGTCTAAACGAGGGCAATGGCTTTCAGCAATCATTTTGCCGTCAGCATAAAGTACATTGCGAATATGATCAGGTGTATCTTCATGTCCACCTTTCACTAGTACAGCTTTTGCGCCCATCTCAAATAATTTTTGAGTGGCCCGCTCAATATCATCAATACCTGTTAATGCTCTTAATTCAACTGTATTTGGGGTAATGACTGTAGCTAAAGGAATTAACTCAACAAATGCTTTAACTAATGTTGCTTGATCACCGAGTGAACCTCCACTATTCGCGACTAAAACAGGATCAAGTACATATTGATAATCATCATGTGCTCTTAAAAATTCAGCTAATGCAGCAATATTATCGGTAGTGCCCAACATGCCAGATTTTACACATTTGATCGGTAAGTCTCC
>NZ_MELG01000018.1:0-18830 GCF_001767535.1 Acinetobacter sp. GWC1_38_13
ATTTCAGGGGTGTATTTTACTTTTTTCATCGGGACATTCTCTCAAGAAAAGTGGTCTCCGACAAACCCGGTACGGTTCAAACCATGTTATTACAGCTCCTAAAATGAAAAAGGTTTTTACAACTGTTAACTTGGTCTTGCTACATCACCATTCAAAGCCTCTGGTAAATCTAGGATATCTAGTCCTAATTCTTCTAAAGCCGTTGGCTTGGCAATCACCAGCGCTAAATAACCATCATTAATATTTACACTATTTACAACTTCAACATCCTTATTTAGTTGTGTTGCTGGAGCAGGCAGATCACCTTTGGCATGAATTAGATGTAACCAGTGTTTAGGTTTAGCTTTAAACCAAAGACGAGCTACAATTTCTTGACCTAAATAACAGCCCTTATCAAAATGTACGCCGTCTCGCTGATGTAATCGTAATTCTTGCGGCTGGAATAAGTGTTCTGTTGTTTTGCTAATCCAAGCTTGCCCTGACTTGATCGCTTCAATCTGCCAAGTATAGATATCCGTTTCATTTGAAGAAAATTCTGTTTGGATCCCATGTATAGTTGGAAAAACAGAACCTATTTCTTCTAATTTCAACTTAGAAAAAGCACCAAATTTCTTAATGTGCTTGGCAAACTCTTCAGCTTGATCGTGAGTCGTAACTAGTTCAAAACTTTCTGTATTTAGCTTTTTTATCCACAAACCAAAATGAATTCGTCCTTTTAAATCGCAAATAGCAGTGTAGCGACTTTCATTTAAAGCTAAACGTTCAACATGAACCGTCACCTGACCTTGTAAAAATTTTTGTGCATCAACACCATTTAAACTAAAAGCCGTAAAAGCAAGCTCACTCATTGATCGATCCTAAACTATTTGTTCATCTAAAAACATAAAGACATTTTGCGCCATTTTTTATAAAAATGCAGCCTGAAATTCTCGATAATCGTAGCCAAATAGAAGATTAGATGTGTCGCTAACAGTTTGAAAACCGCTATGATATTTTTAGTCAATAAAACTATGCATTAAAAATAAAAATTCAACTCATAAGATGATAGGGAATCAATAATGGCTAATCATTTTGGACTTAACCGAGAGCAAATCGCTCGTGCAGCGATGCGAACAGCATTAGAAAATCAACAAGCTGAAGATAGTGTCGAGTTATTTATTCAACATCACCTCGAAGAGATTGAACCTGATTATTGGGAAAAGCATTTTGGAACCAGTCAACCCAATTGTTTACAAGTTCTAGAGCACTTAGTGCTTCTTCATCAATTTGAAGATGGAGACCTAGAAACAATGGAAATGTTGGATTTTAGCTTACCAGAAGAAGTAACTAACTATGTTATTTGCGTGAGTTTTGATGCTAAAGGTGAAGTGGTTGATATCTCTATGGAAAGTTAGTTTTGTCTTTTCAGGTGGTGTTTAATGGATATTCAAATTAAGAGAATTTATGAGGATTCTGAAAAATCAGATGGGTTAAGGATTCTTGTTGACCGTTTATGGCCAAGAGGAGTATCAAAGGAAAAAGCACATCTTGATTTATGGTTAAAAGAAATAGCACCATCAACACAATTACGTACTGCATTTTGCCATAAAGTAGAAAATTGGTTGGAATTCCAAGATAAATATTATGAAGAATTGTCTAGAAATCCATGTATTAATGAGTTGGTACACTTGGCTGAAAAGAATAAGCTAACCCTTATATATGCTGCAAAGGATCCAAACTTGAATCATGCTTTGGTGCTTAAAAATTTTATATTAGCTAAGGAAAAATAAATTTTTATAATTTTAACAATACTTAAAATGATGTTTTGAAAAAAATTGTCTTTGATTCATAATAGCATTTTGAGTTTCTTTTATGTCTTTGCCAAATTGTCCAAAATGCCAATCAGAATATACTTATCAAGAAGCTGATTTATTTATTTGCCCTGAGTGTGCACACGAGTGGAAAGAAGGTTCTGTTGCCACAAATGAATCAGAAGAAATCATTAAAGATGCAAATGGCAATGTATTGGCTGATGGGGATAGTGTTACTGTTATTAAAGATTTAAAAATAAAAGGTTCGTCTTCTGTTGTAAAAGTCGGTACAAAAGTAAAAACGATTCGTTTAGTTCACGGTGCAAGTGATGGTCATAATATCGATTGTAAAATTGATGGTATAGGCGCTATGAAACTTAAAGCTGAATTTGTAAAGAAAGCGTAGTTTAAGCATAAGAAAAGCAGCAGAAATGCTGCTTTTCTTATAAATTACTAAATGAGAACAAAAAACAATCTTCTAGGGTTTGCTACTCAACTATATTGAAATAACAATTCCGATAAGAGAGGTTCTCATGGCAGGTTGGTTTGAAGTCAGTCAAGCGAATGATGGGCAGTATCGCTTTGTTTTAAAAGCAGGGAATGGTGAGCCTATTCTAAATAGTGAACTTTATAAAACAAAAGCAGCAGCGCTCAATGGTATAGCATCTGTTCAAAAAAATAGTCCAGATGATGGGCGATATGAGCGAGTGGTAGCAAAAAATGAAAAACCTTATTTTAATTTAAAAGCAGCGAATCATCAGGTGATTGGAACTAGCCAATTGTATTCAAGTGAACATTCACGAGATAAAGGGATTGAGTCTGTTAAAAACAATGGTTCATCAGAGACTATAAAAGATTTAACTGTCTAAATCTAAAAAATAAAAAAAGCCGTTTCAAAAACGGCTTTTTTGCTATCTGATAATTAGCAATTAACCAGCAAGTTTTTTGATTAACTCTTCTTTACTTAGATTGGTTGATTCTTCATCACGACGACCTTTGTATTCAAAAGTACCAGCGTCTAAGCCTTTTTCACCGATTACAATACGATGAGGAATACCCATCAATTCAAGATCAGAGAACTTAACGCCAGGGCGTTCATTACGGTCATCTAATAACACGTCATAGCCTTGAGCTTGTAATTCAGCATAAAGTGCTTCTGCTGCTTCAAGAGTGCGCGGCGACTTATGAGCATTCATTGGAACGATTGCAACTTCGAATGGTGCGATTGCTTGAGGCCAAATAATGCCTTTATCGTCAAAGTTTTGTTCAATTGCTGCAGCAACTACACGGGTGACACCGATACCATAACAACCCATTGTGACAGTAAATGGTTTTCCATCTTCCCCAAGTACTTTACAACCTAATGCTTCAGAATATTTCGTACCCAGTTGGAAGATGTGACCAACTTCGATCCCTCGTTTAATCTGCAATGTACCTTTACCATCTGGTGATGGATCGCCTTCAACCACATTACGAAGATCATAAACTTCACTATACTTCGCATCTCGTTCCCAGTTTAAGCCAGTAGCATGCTTATCAACTTGGTTAGCACCTGCGATAAAATCAGATAATACAGATGCTGCACGATCAACAATTACGGTTAAGCCTTTTTCTACAAGTCCCTGAGGACCACAGAAGCCAGCTGTTAAACCATTTTGCTTTAATTGTTCTTCTGTAGCAAAGCTCAGAGGCGCTGCAATAAGAGGATGTTTTTCAGCTTTAATCTCATTCAGTTCGTGATCACCGCGTAAGAAAAGTGCAATTACTGGAATATTGCCGTTTTCATCCGCGATACCTTGTACAAGTAGAGCTTTGATCGATTGTTTCGCTTCAGCATTTAAAAAACCGCAGACATCTTCAATCGTTTTTTGATTCGGTGTCTCAACGATTTTAAATTCTTGTGTAGCTGCTAAACGTTCACCAACTAACACAGCCTCAGCCATTTCAACGTTAGCTGCGTAATCTGATTTTGTAGAGAAGGCGATGTCGTCTTCACCACTAGATGCCAATACATGAAACTCATGCGATGCAGAACCACCAATCGAGCCTGTATCAGCCTGAACTGGGCGGAAGTCCAATCCTAATCGTGTGAAGATACGGCTGTATGTGTCATACATAACATCGTAAGTTTCTTGAAGAGATTCTTGGTTTGCATGGAAAGAATAAGCATCTTTCATGATGAATTCACGTGAACGCATCACGCCAAAACGAGGGCGAATTTCATCACGGAATTTGGTTTGAATTTGGTAGAAATTTAGAGGTAATTGTTTATAACTTTTAAGTTCATTACGCGCTAAGTCGGTGATGACCTCTTCATGTGTAGGTCCCAATACAAAGTCATTTGTATGGCGATCTTTGAAACGTAATAATTCAGGTCCGTATTGTTCAAAACGACCAGATTCTTCCCATAGTGCAGCAGGTTGTGTGACTGGCATAAAGACTTCTAATGCACCAGAACGATTCATTTCTTCACGAACAATCGCATCAACTTTCTTTAGAACACGTGTTCCCATGGGCAACCAAGAGTATAAGCCAGAAGCTAATTTACGAATCATCCCCGCACGTAACATAAGCTGATGAGAAATAACTTCAGCATCATTTGGGGTTTCTCTTAACGTTGCAAATAAAAAGCGGCTTGCGCGCATGGAAACTATCCTAGAGTTAAATGTTGTCTAAAAATTAGTTTACAAAAAGGACTTTTAAGATGTCTATTTTGAATTGAGCGCATTATGACATGAATCATTCAATTTCGGAAAAGTTAGCACATCCAATTCAAGCGAAAGTTGTATAGAGGGGGCGGTAGTTATTGATTACGAGATGCTTCATCTTGTTCTAATTTATTTAAGCGACGAATGATCTCAGCATAATCTGACTCAGTTTTATGATAGCTATTACGTAAACTTTCAACAGTGTTTTTTACATTATCAATATTTTGAGCATTATTGGCTAAATTGTTTTTGAGTGATGCTGGAATTGATTCTCCTTTGCGATGATATTCCATTTCTTGACGCTTGAAGCCGATCTTATCGCGTTGTAACTGTTTTAATTGGTTCTGCTGATAATTCAACTGCTTTTTAATGTTTGCTAACATTTGATCGCGTTTTATTGCTGCAATTTTTGCACTTCCATAGGCACGTTTGAGTTTTAAATCTTTTTCTCGTTGTCTAGCTAAAGCTTCACGATGAGATGCTTGTTGAACATCTTTATTCGCATTATATGGTTGATTTCGTTTGATCACTTGCATGTTACGATCGAGTGCTTCATACCCATAACGAATATGCTCTGGTGTCACAGAAGTGCTTACATTAGCAACACCATTTCTGTCGTAGTAACGATACCATGCTGCTTTGGGTTGATCAGTTGCTGCGAAAGTTGATGTATAAAAAAAACATAAAAAAAATGCGCAAATGTAATTACGAGCAATCGTTGTAAAGTGACGAATGCGGAAACCGCACTTTAACGAACCAGTCATTACATTCCCCGATAAAAAGTTAATTAAATCACTTATTTTTAAAAAATAATCAGTAGTATATTAGTAGCTATTTATACAATTAAAAATACTTCTTATGCAAAAAAAATAGGAATTTGATGAAAAGTGTGAACTGCTTGGTATTGTTTTGAAAAACTGATAGTTTGGTTCGAAAAAATTCATTGATAATGCAAGTAAAGATATGTTAAAAATATCAATTAGTCTGTATAAAACAAATTAAACAACCATAATTTGTATTGAGTGAATGGGGCAGGACAATAAATGGAAGATAAATTTCAAAATTTAAAAGTAATGGTGATTGACGATTCTAAAACGATTCGACGTACAGCTGAGACACTGTTACAACGCGAAGGTTGTGAGGTGATTACAGCTGTCGATGGTTTTGAAGCATTATCGAAAATTGCGGAAGCAAATCCTGATATCGTATTTGTCGATATTATGATGCCTCGTCTAGATGGTTACCAAACCTGTGCATTAATTAAAAACTCTCTAAATTATCAAAATATTCCAGTAATCATGTTATCAAGCAAAGATGGTTTGTTTGATCAAGCCAAAGGGCGTGTCGTGGGGTCAGATGAATATTTAACTAAGCCATTTAGTAAAGATGAGCTGTTAAGTGCGATTCGTAACCACGTAAGCGCATAAAATTTAAAATCGAGGAAAAAATGGCTCGTATACTTATTGTAGATGATTCTCCTACTGAAACGTTTCGTTTTAGAGAAATTTTGACAAAGCACGGTTATGAAGTTTTAGAAGCAACTAATGGTGCTGACGGTGTAACAATGGCACAGGCTGAGTTACCAGACCTTGTGTTAATGGATGTGGTAATGCCAGGGATGAATGGCTTTCAAGCAACACGTCAAATCAGTAAAGGTAAGGATACACAACATATTCCAGTCGTGATTGTAAGTACCAAAGATCAAGCGACAGACAGAGTGTGGGGTAAACGTCAAGGTGCTTGTGATTACTTAACTAAGCCTATTGATGAACAGCAACTGATAGATGTGATCAAGCAACTATTAAGTTAATTGTACGAGCCTTTTCAATACTCAATATGGGATAGGTTATGGCTGCAAATGGATTTATCGAATTGCTTCGCTTATCCAAGCGAGGCAATAAACAATACGCTTCAACACAAAATGAAGTCAGTCGTTGGTCTGGTATTGCATTTGAGATGTTAGGGCAATATTTTGTTGCGCCACTTGGGGAAATTTCGGAGGTGATTTATCCACCGAAATATACTCCTGTACCAAATACTCAATCATGGGTGCGTGGTTTGGCAAATATTCGTGGGCGGTTGCTTTCAGTTTCTGATTTAACACATTTTATTTCAGGACAAAGGAGCCAATTTTCACCAACGCAAAAAGTAATTTGTATAAGCCATCAAGATCATTATGTTGGTTTGGTTGTAGACCAAGTTTTGGGGATTCAGCACTTTAATAAAAAGAGTTTTTTTTCTCAAAGTTCTGAACTAGACAATAAGCTCAAAGAGTATTGTCAGGGATACTTCCACCAACATAACCAACAATGGCATGTATTTTTACTGAGTCGGTTGTTGCAAAACCCTCAATACATGAATGCATCAATAAAATTTATAAACTAATTTTTACGCTACGGAACATAAATGCGTATTCAGGGGAGAAGCTGGTATGGGCTTTAAACTTAAAAAGAAAAATGGCAGTGTTAATGATAGTTCTGGTACTAAGAAGAGCAGCGCATTTTTAGAAAAAATACGCACTCAATTAGATCAGTTTTCACGATTATTCGGTGAAACTGAGAAATCTAGACCGATTCTTTATCGAGCTTTAATCGCTTTAGCTCTAGCAGTTATCCTCTTAATTTACCTTTTTGTCAGTGTTCCACGTTCAAACCAATTAACTCGTAGTTTGGGTGAGTTGCGTTTGTTATCGCAGATGATTTCGCGCCAAGCAACAGAGGCAACGGCTTCAGGTACACCTGAAGCGATGAAGAGTTTGGTTGAGTCAGAAAAACGATTTGCTGAGAACTTGGAACTTGTTGAGAATGTTTATGGTAAAGGCTCAGCAGAGTACAAAAAAGTAAATGAACTTTGGACTAATGTTTCTAAAAACATTGATTTAATTGCTTCGCAACATAAAGTCATTAATCAGCTTTATGATACGAACATTTCCATCAGTGAAACGATTCCTGAAATTCAGGCTGAGTATAACTTGATGGTTGATCAAATGGTTCGTGAGAACATGCCAAGTAGTCAGGTAATTATCACTAAAAACCAAGTGTTTATTGCAGAACGTATTTTACGTTCAATTAACTCAGTACTAGTAGGTACGGATAACTCTAGTATCTCTGCAAATGACTTCGGTGCTGATATTGATACTTTTGGTGTTTACTTAAATGCTCAATTAAATGGTAGTGCTGAACTTGGTGTAGATCGTATCGAATCACCTGATTTACGTGAATCTTTGGATAGCATTAAATCTGATTATGATGCTGTTCTAAAATCAGCTGCAGAAACAGTATTACAGAATGCCAATCAAATCGTTCGTGTTCGTCAAGCTTCATCTCAAATTTTCTCTCAATCAGATGCCTTACTTGGGTCATTAAATGCATTATCTGATAAAGCAGAGGGTGGTTGGGGTAATGTTGTTGCAGGTATCGTATTAATTGGTGCTTTGGGACTATTGGTTTTCTCTGCGTTACAATTACTCGCATTACGTAGTAATACTGATAAAGAGCGTGTAACTCGTTTACAAGATGAATATGACCGTAACCAAAATGCGATTCTACGTTTACTTGATGAGATTGCCGACTTAGCTGACGGTGACTTACGTTCTTATGCAACAGTATCAGAAGACTTTACGGGTGCGATTGCCGACTCGATTAACTTCGCAATTGATCAGTTACGAGATCTAGTTTCTCGAATCACTGAGACATCTCAAGAAGTTGCACGATACACGCAAGATACACAGAATATTACTAACCAGTTAGCTGAAGCTTCTGAGCACCAAGCACAAGAAATTGCAGGTGCATCTGCTGCAATGAATGAAATGGCATTGTCAATTGACCAAGTATCTGCCAACGCTTCTGAATCTGCTGATGTAGCATTGCGTTCTGTACAAATTGCATCAAACGGGGCAGATGTTGTAAACCGTTCAATCGAAGGTATGGATCATATTCGTGAGCAGATTCAGGAAACCTCTAAACGTATTAAACGTTTGGGTGAATCTTCTCAAGAAATTGGTAACATCGTATCGTTGATTAATGATATTGCCGATCAAACGAACATCTTGGCATTAAACGCAGCAATTCAAGCATCGATGGCTGGTGAAGCTGGTCGTGGTTTCGCGGTAGTTGCGGATGAGGTACAACGTCTAGCTGAACGTTCAGCATCAGCAACTAAACAGATTGAAGGATTGGTAAAAACAATTCAAACAGATACCAATGAAGCCGTAATTTCAATGGAACAAACAACGGCAGAGGTTGTTCGCGGTGCAAACTTGGCAAAAGATGCAGGTATCGCACTTGACGAAATTCAAACGGTATCTGGCGACTTAGCGAAATTGATTGCAAGCATTTCTGATGCCGCAAAACTACAATCTGCTTCAGCAAGTCATATTGCAACTACGATGAACGTCGTTCAAGAAATTACATCTCAAACGACTACTGCAACCTTCGATACAGCTCGTTCTGTTTCTGAATTGGCAAGCATGGCTGAATCATTACGTGAGTCTGTAACTGACTTTAAGTTACCTGAATAAACATTGAGTCAGAGGGTTGCTGAGAATCAACCCTCTGACTGAAATGAAATTTCGAATATCTCGGCAAGATGATGAGTATATGGAACGACATCTTGTACGGTTGGTACACGTATTTTTAAGCCACAATTAGTGGATAAAAACGAAAGAAGCCGCTATGAAAGAAATATTAAAAACATTAGTTGAAACGATGACGCTTCCTGAAGACAGTTATCTTGAGCAGGACTCAGAGATTCTTGATATTTTTATTGAAGAGTTAGATGAGATTTTTGTTGAATTAGAACCATTATTAGTTCAATGGATCGAACACCCTGATCAAAAAGATGTAATTACAGATATTCGCCGCCACTTTCATACATTGAAAGGTTCTGGTCGAATGGTCGGTGCGAAATCATCAGGCGAATTGGCATGGACTGTTGAAGATACTCTGAATCGCATAATTGCAGGTACCATTTCACTGGATCAGAATATTCAGCAATATGTACAAACGGTATTCAATATCTATAGATTTAAACTCGTCCAAGATTTTAAATCAGTTCAAGCTCATCATATTAATTTAAAGCCATTAGTGTTATTGGGGCAGCAACTACAAAAAGAACAAAGCCTTGAGCCTGCTTTAGCCGAATTGCTACAACTGTCAGTTACTTTAGATAAAGAAGATGTCATGACAGGCTTGGAAGTAAGTGCTGACGATAGTTTGGAAGAAGCAAAAGCTGTTTCTAATGAAGAAAATCTTGTTGAAGACCAAACTGAAGAAGATGGTTTAATAAAAGAAACTTTAGCAATCTTCTTAGAAGAGTCGGAGGATCATTTAGCAACGATTGATCAATTTTTACTGAAAGATCGTCCAACAAATGATAATTATAATACCTTGATTCGAGCTTTACATACCTTGCGTGGTAGTTCAGCAATGGCACATGTAGATCAGGTATTTGATGCAAGTTCAAAAGTTGAGAACTTATTCAAAACGCTCTTACAAGAAGAATTAGATTCAAGTTCGGATGAAACTGCATTACTCATCCATTATGCTCAGTTTGTGCGTGATTATTTACACACCCTTAAACAAGAAGGTCCAAAGCAAAAGTTTGATGAAATTTTTGATACCTTCAATGTTGCTTGGGATAGCTATGATTTTCAATTGGAAGAAAAACAAGGGGATACCGTACGTCCTCAAGGTCTTGTTTCTCAATTATTAGAGCTTGATATCAATGATCTGCTTGATGTGGAGTTTGATTTTGAAAAGCGTGCCCGCAGTGAATTTCCTCAGTATATTCAAACATTAAGTAAGCAAACAGAGCTTTTATTACAGCATACTCATCATCATGCAACAATTGGGATGTATCAGTACACAAGTCTGTTACGTTCAAGTTATCAAGATCTTTTATTCAAACCGAGTTTATTAAATCTTGATTATGCTTTTGAGTTATATCAGCAAGTTCATCAACACTTTATTCAATTATTTGATACGTTGGCAGCAGGACAACGGGTAACTTTGACTAAAGTTCATGAGCGTATTCTCAATGAACTGAGTTCATTTACTCAGCAGAATGTTGAAAGTGTTGCATCAAGTGATGAATTACTTGCCGAGATTGTTGAAGTCGCTCAAGATCAGCCTGACACTTCAGATATTAGTGAACATACAACTGTAAATGATCTCTCAACGCAGTTTGCGCTTGATAAGCAAATGCTTGACTCTAATAAGTCCAATCGAGATTTTGACCCTGATCTTTTAGATATCTTCCTTGAAGAGGCTGATGAGTTACTCGCAGGTATCGATGCAGATTTAACGACATGGTCATCTGATCAACAAAATCTAAATGCTCTAAAGAATTTGATGCGTTATTTACACACCTTAAAAGGTGGGTCAAATATGATTCAAGCAAGGCATATTGGATTAATCGCACATGAGCTAGAAACTATTTACGAGAAGTTAATCAATCAACAGATACAGGCTTCCTCTGCTTTAGTTAATTTAATTCGTGCTGTACAGGATGATATTGCTGATCGTATTCAAACTATTAAAGATCATCAAGTTGATTATCCTTCAACTCATGTTTTGGGTTTGTTAAAAGGCGTAGGTGCATCGGATTCGTCACAAGTATCTGAAGTTTCACACGAGCAAAAAGCTGAGCAAGAATTCATACTTGATGTGCAAGACCAAGAGCTAAGCTTAAATAACAGTGAAATCATTATTGAAAGTGACGAGGTTGAAGCCCTTTCATCTGATGACAATAGTCAAACGACCATCAGTAATACAGTAGATGTAACAGATTTCGCTCAACAACTGGCTTTAGACAAACAACTACTACAATCTAGTGATTCAAATCGTAATTTTGATCCAGACTTACTTGATATCTTCTTAGATGAGGCGGACGAGTTACTCGCTGGTATTGATTCAGATTTAAGTCTTTGGACTGCTGATCATACGAATTTAGCTGCATTAAAAAATCTTATGCGTTATTTGCACACCTTAAAAGGTGGATCAAATATGATTCAAGCAACGCATATGGGACTAATCGCACATGAGCTAGAAACAATTTACGAAAAGCTCATTAATCAGCAACTTCACGCATCTTCTGAGCTGATCGCATTAATAAGATTGGTACAAGATGACATTGCTGATCGTGTTCAAACAATTCGTGATCAACAAATCGATTATCCATCAGTACATGTCGTAAATCTTCTACAGCAGCAACATCAAGGTTCTGTTTCAGAATCAGTTTCTTCCACACTTGTGCAGTCTGTTGAAGTTATTGATAGCCAACCGCAAGATCACTATGATGCGACTACTTCTTTGGTGACTGAGACATCTAGTCCAACCATTGAAATTGACGGTGAGGTTGCAGCTACGATTGAGCAGAATGCCCTCGAAACATCTCAAAATGCTGATGAGGAAGTACGTTCACTTGTCGAAGAAACGTTCCTTGAAGAAGCAGAAGAATTACTAGAACAAGCTCAAAGTTTATTAAAACAATGGTTTGAACAACGTGGTAATCGTAGCTTGTTATTGCAGTTGCAGCGTAATGCCCATAGTTTAAAGGGCGGAGCACGCATGGCTCAACTCGAAGCAGTTGGTGTTATTGCTTATCATTTGGAAAATACCTTTGAGCAGTTTGGTTTACATCATTTCAACTCTAATGTTTATGACAATTTACTCAATACAGCATTAACTTGGTTACATGACGCTATTTTCAAACGTCAATACGCCAATTTTGATGGTTTAAAACATAGTTTAGAAAATATCGAATTCGTTGATGTTTCTGCACAGCTTCCACAAAAAATCTCTGCTAAAGATGTATTTACTCCTGAATATACGATGGAGTTTGTGCAAGGTGATGGTACTGAGCCACCATCAATGTTTGGTGAGTGGGAAAGTTCTGAGCGTATCGAACAGAACAATGAAATGATCCGTGTTTCTGCTGATGTCATTGAAAAAATGATTGATTTATCAGGCGAGAATGCGATCAACCGTTCGCGTATTGAGATGGACTTGGGACAGTTAGGTGGAACTCTAACTGAGATGGAGCTAGCGATTAAGCGTTTGGCTGATCAGTTGCGTCGAATGGAAGGTGAGTTAGAAAGTCAAATTATTGCTCGTCATGGCGGTGAAAATTCACGTTATGAGGATTTCGATCCATTAGAGATGGACCAATATTCTTCACTCAATCAATTATCGAAATCTTTGGCTGAATCGGCATCTGACTTAGTCGATTTTAAAACAACTTTATCTGAAAAGATCCGTGATACTGAAGGTCTGTTATTACAGCAGTCTCGTATTCAAGCGGAAATTCAGGAAAGCTTGATGAGAACTCGTCTAGTACCTTTCTCAAGATTGCTACCACGATTACAGCGTATTGTTCGTCAAACAGCATCTACATTGAATCGTCCAACAGAATTGGTGGTGAATAATACTGAGGGTGAACTTGATCGTAGTATTCTCGAAAGATTGATTGCGCCTTTCGAACATATGTTACGTAATGCGATTGACCATGGTATCGAAGATCGTGAGCAACGTTTGCAAGCCAATAAGCCAGAAACAGGTCATATTGTGTTAAATATCGGTCGTCAAGGAACTGATGTTGTTGTTACATTCAGTGATGATGGTAAAGGTATTGATGTTAGCCGTATCAAGCAAAAAGCTATTCAAACAGGTTTGATGACCAAAGATCAAAAACTTGAACAAGAAGAAATCTTACAATTTATTTTCCACCCAGGATTTAGTACGGCTGCACAGGTTACGCAGATTTCAGGTCGTGGTGTAGGTCTTGACGTTGTACAAAGTGATATCAAAGCATTAGGTGGTCACGTCAGTGTAAACTCAACACTTGGTAAGGGAACAACTTTCACAATTCGTGTCCCAACAACTGTGGCGGTTAGTGATGCGTTAATGGTGAAAGCGGGTGATCAGCAATTTGCGTTCCCACTTGCACAAATTGATCGTATTGTGCGAATTTCTCCTGCAGCTTTAGAACAATATTTCGAAGGTCAGGATGATTACTTCACAATTGATCAAGAGAAATATCGCTTACGTTATTTATCTGAGTTTGTAGCAGGTCAACCAATTCCACGCTTAAGTGGAATGGTGCATTCTCTGCCTGTACTTTTGGTTAAAGGTGCGCAAGGTCAAACTACGGCTTTACTGGTTGATCAATTGATCGGTTCTCGTGGCCAAATTGTTGTGAAACCTATTGGACAACAGTTCTCGAGTATTGGTGTGATTGCAGGAGCGACGATTCTAGGTGATGGACAAGTCTGTTTGATTCTAGATGGTCAAACTATTGCTCGTCAGGCGCAGTCAACTCATCGCAGTAAACAAGCTGATGATACCTATACCAAACAGCGTTATGATGAACGTCGCTTGATTATGATTGTCGATGACTCTGTTACGGTACGAAAAGTCACATCACGTTTATTAGAACGCCATGGTTATGATGTTGTGACAGCGAAAGACGGTGTTGATGCGATTGAACAACTTGAAACAATCAAACCTGATTTAATGTTGTTAGATATTGAAATGCCGCGAATGGATGGTTTCGAAGTGACGAATCTTGTTCGACATCATGAGTTGCACCGAGATTTACCGATTATTATGATTACCTCACGTACTGGTGAGAAACATCGTGAACGAGCATTGTCATTGGGTGTAAGTCAATACATGGGTAAACCATTCCAAGAGGAAACTCTTTTGGAAAATATCGAAAGTTTACTGACGGTTCGCTGAGAGGTAGAAACGAATGGCAAAAAAAAATGCGAACACTGCTGGATTGGGACAAATTAACCAACAAGAACTACAGCATTTAATTACAGTATCTACTGGTTTTATTGATGCCTATATTATTGATTGTTTTGATAATGTTCCAATGTTGTTACCACAAAACATTGTGCTTTCAGCAATGGATACTGAAACCAATGTGGATTTCATTGAGTGGCATGATCTTAAGCTACCAGTCTTTGCTGTCAATGATCCGAAGTTAAAAGAAGGTGTTGCTTTGGTCATTGAGGGTGATGATGTTTCAGAACGCTTTGCTTTGGTATGCAACGAAATGCCAGAATCTATTCGTTTACGTATCTCAGAAATGGTAGATGAAGAACGTGATATTAATGATAGTACGGTCTTCAAGTATGTAAAAATGGGAGAGAAGCAATTCTACGTACCTAATTTACAGCATATTCAAACCAAGCTAGGTTTATAAAATAAAAAAGGAACTCAAAATAGAGTTCCTTTTTTAATGCACAGGATTAAGTTAATAAATTTTCTAGAATCTGCTCATAAATATCAGTTAATGGATCAAGCTCATCTACGTTGACATGTTCGTTAATCTGGTGAATGGTTGCATTTAAAACCCCTAGCTCTAGCACTTGTGCGCCAGTTGGTGCGATAAAACGACCATCTGAAGTACCTCCACTCGTAGAAAGTTCGGTTTCAATGCCTGTTACATTTTTAATGGCTGTTTTTGCTGCATTCACCAACTCACCAACAGGTGTAAGGAATGGTAAACCAGACAAGGTCCATTGAATGTCGTAGGTTAATTGGTGTTTATCTAAAGTTTCGATAACACGTTGTTTTAATATTTCAGCTGTAACTTCAGTCGAATAACGGAAGTTAAAAGTCACTTTCAAAGTCCCTGGTACGACATTGGTTGCGCCAGTTCCTGCATGAATATTTGAGATTTGGAAAGAAGTTGCAGGGAAGTATTCATTACCATTGTCCCAAACTGTTTCACATAACTCATTAATTGCTTTAGAGGAGAGGTGAATTGGATTCTGTGCAAGATGAGGATAAGCCACATGTCCTTGCTTGCCATGAATCGTTAAAACGGCATTTAAAGATCCGCGACGACCATTTTTTACAATGTCACCCAATTGATGAGTACTCGAAGGTTCTCCAACAAGACACCACGTCATTTTCTCATTGCGCGCTTCTAAGGTTTCAACAACTTTGACAGTGCCATTGATTGATGGGCCTTCTTCATCAGAGGTAATTAAGAACGCAATAGAACCTTTATGATTTGGATGTTTTGCTACGAAACGCTCAGAAGCAACAACCATTGCTGCCAAAGCTGTTTTCATATCAGCTGAACCACGACCATATAACTTGCCATCTCGAATGCTTGGCAGAAATGGATCTGAGTTCCATGCATCTAAATGACCTGTTGGGACTACATCTGTGTGCCCAGCAAAACAAAAAACAGGTTGTTCTGTACCCCGACGTGCCCAAAGATTATCAACGTCTTCAAAGCGCATATTTTCAATTTTAAAACCTGCTTTCTCTAATCGATCAGCCATGATTTTTTGACAATCATGATCGACTGGAGTGACAGAAGGTTGACGAAGAAGTTGTAAACTGAGTTCTAAAGTATCGGAATGCTGGTTCATGCGAGATGTAGCTAAATCTGGTGAATTCTGAACCGATATAATAGGGGAATCTGATTAAGAAAGGTATGTAAAAATAAACCTTATCTGAGATGAGATAAGGTTTTGTGAACTTACTGGATCAAGATTACATTTTTTCTTGAGTTTTTTCAGCAGTCTGAGTAACTTTGTCACCTGCTTTAGATACGTCCTGACCAAAACCTTTAAATGTATTACAACCAGTTAAAACAAAAGCAGTCATGATCGAAGCAACTAAGATTTTTTTCATCATCTTCTCCGTTTAAATGTAATTATGATGTTCTTAGAGGCTAAAAAAAATACTATAAAATGAACATGATGGTTTGTTTGTAGAACTGTTATGAAATGTTACTTTATAAAAGTTAAACAACTTAAGTTTGCTTGAACAATGATGTCCTAAACATATAAAACTGAGGTTCACTATTGGGATCGTGATAGAGCCCATCTGTCCACCATTTGGCTGAGGTAGAACTTACTTCACGATTTGGGCACAACCATTCATGCCGTTGTAAGCGATGATATTGAGCGATTGGAATATGTGTTCCCCATTTTCCTATTCTGCGACGATTATTTATCCATGTGGGGAGGGGGCGTTGACCGTTGCAAACAGTCGGTAAATACAATTGACCTTTTAAAACACAAAATTTTCTTTGAATTTTATAATCATTTATTTCAGAAAACTGAAATTGTCGTTCAGTGAAATGTTGTAATTTCCTGTTCAATGTATCTTGTCGGTTGAGCCCGTACCAATGTTTTAATTCTAGATCCATTTCACCTAGATAATACTTTAATGCCACTTCCCAATGTTCAATTTCATTACTTCGCTGATTTAAAACTAAAAAATCGAGCTCTCCAATTGTTACTGCGCCGTTGATGATTTGTATGCTATGACCAAGTAATTGATAATGATGAAAATCCTGATCTAAAAGCCAAAACCACAGTAAATTTTCGAAACGCAACCCAAGTCGTGTGCTTTTTAAGCGAGCTATAAATTCGATTAAAGGGCTTGGATCATCATCTAACTGAAATAAACGTGCTTCGTAGGATTGGTAAAGCTCTTGCCAATGATGGTCATCGTGTAGCTCAAAATTGTTTTTTATTACTAATTCATGTGGCTTTTGTGAAAGGATATTCGGGCTCGAGATGCAAAATGCGAGCTGCCTGACGATTGGAGTTTTAAATTGTATCCAAGGTTCAAAAAACAGCGGCGTAGAATCGGCTTCAGACATCATTTAATCCAATCATAGAAATAAGCCAGCCAAGTTTAAGAAAGCAGCTTAAAAACACTTTATACTAGCACGCTTGTGTTGACGTATTGGTTAATAGCGCAATGAAAACTTTATTTTGGCGAAGTCTGGTCGTAATTTTCATTACGCTCGGTATTATTGGTGCAATTTTACCAGGTATGCCAACAACGGTTTTCTTGATCCTTGCTGCTTGGGCTGCATCAAAAGGATGGCCACAAATGGATGCTTGGTTACTCAATCATCCCAAATATGGAGCTACTTTACGCAACTGGCGTGAATATGGCACTGTGCCACGCAAAGCAAAATGGATTGCATCAATTATGATGCTAATCAGTGGAGTTTTGATGTTATTTACCAATGCACCAATCTTAGTCAAAGTATTCACTGATGTGACGATGTTGATCGTTGCAATTTGGCTGTGGTCACGCCCTGAGCCTGATTCAAAAAATGATTAAGTAAATCTTAGAGATGGCTTTAATGCTGCGTTGATTTACGCTTAAATTTAACAAACCAAATGCTACAATGAGAATACTCATCATTTTTTAGTCATTTTAAACGCCGATAGATCCAAATTTTTAAAAAATCAAAACTACAGAAATCAGCTATTATTTGTGTTGAAATAATTTAGCGTTATTTAATCTTGAGATAAAAATGTCGTATACCATCGAACAAGCTGATATTTTGATCGATCTAGCACAACAAACCTTATATTTGCCCAAACATAATAAGTTCTATGTGATTTCATCTGGCAAGAATGGCATTGGTGAACAAGAAAATAGTGGTAAAACACCACGAGGCTGGCATCGTGTTGCTCAGAAAATCGGTCAGAAAGCAGCAAAGAATTCAGTCTTCATCGCTCGTCAACCTACTGGTGAAATTTATAATCAGCAATTAGCGGAACAGTTTCCAGAACGGGATTGGATTTTATCTCGTATTCTTTGGCTAGATGGCTTAGAAGTTGGTTTTAATAAAGGTGAGGGCTGCGACACGTTCAATCGATATATCTATATTCATGGAACACCTGAAAGCCAACCAATGGGTATTCCAATGTCGCATGGCTGTATTCGTATGCAGAATGATGAGATTCTTGAATTGTTTGAACTGGTTCCTGAACATGCACTGGTCTACATTTCTGAATCGCCTTTAGAAATTTAGCTGTTAGAAATCGAATAAGTGTTTAAATAAAATACTGAAATATTAGATTTTATCGTGAATTACCTATTTTTTAATCATTCACACTGTTTTTTTAGAAAAGATGAGGAAAAGCGTTTGACAGGCTGTAAAGATTCTCTATAATGCACCTCACAAACGATGAAGACGTTAAGGGCGCTTAGCTCAGTTGGTAGAGCGTCTGCCTTACAAGCAGAATGTCGGCGGTTCGATCCCGTCAGCGCCCACCAAGCCTTTACGTTAAAACTCAAGTGCAGCGGTAGTTCAGTTGGTTAGAATATCGGCCTGTCACGCCGAGGGTCGCGGGTTCGAGCCCCGTCCGCTGCGCCACTTAAGTTTTAATAATCGTTTTTGAAATTGCAAGATTATAGTGCAGCGGTAGTTCAGTTGGTTAGAATATCGGCCTGTCACGCCGAGGGTCGCGGGTTCGAGCCCCGTCCGCTGCGCCACTTAAGGATTGCAAATTCAGTTAGAGTTAAGTAAATTAGACGTTTACTTAAACAAAGCC
>NZ_MELG01000019.1:0-18027 GCF_001767535.1 Acinetobacter sp. GWC1_38_13
AAATCGTAATTTGATCCGCCTGATTGAATCCCAACCATTTAGGCAAATACAATGCAAGTAACATTACTACGGTAAGTAAAACTGAACATGCCAGTGTTAAATAAATCAATGTAATTCCACTTACTTGTTGCCATAGACCAGCGACAACTGCGCTACTAAATGCGCCATAAACAACCATGAGGATTGAACCCTGATCAAAAACCTTTACAACGCTCGGAAATTTACGCATTTGTGGGAAAATAAATGGTCTTAATAATTGACCTAATATAAATGGCACAAGCAGCAATAATGTAATTTGTACAATTGATTTTGTCGGGTCAAAATCATGTTGACTTTGCCCTAAGATAAAATAGCTGACCAAAATCGGTGTGATAAACATGCCTATAATATTAGAAAAGGAAGCACTGCACACTGCACCCGCTACATTCCCTTTAGCCATAGACGTAAATGCAATCGAAGACTGAACCGTGGAAGGTAAGAAACACATAAACAAAAAGCCCCAATATAACTGTTGCCCCAATACTGGTTCTAAAACAGGTCTCGACAAAAGTCCAATCAATGGGAAAATCAAAAAAGTAAAAATAAAGACTAAGGCATGCATTCTCCAATGCAACATTCCCTCTATTACAGCTTCTCGTGATAATTTTGCACCATGTAAAAAGAAAAGAACGGCTATTGCGACTGTCGTTAAAATATTAAAATAATAAGCAAGCTGACCTGATATGGGTAACAATGTGGCTAATAAGACCATGAGTACCAATAAAATCGTAAAGCGATCTAGTGCTAATAACTTCAACATAATTCTTTACCTGACCTACCCTCAAAATAATAAAAAAGCCCAATATGATATTGTTGACCATTTGATCAAACCATCATACTGAGCTCTATAAATAAAGCTAGTTTTTAAATAATTAGACCTCAGTCTAACGCATTAAAACTAATTATTTCTTGCATTCTGATCTTGTTGAATAAGTTCAACTTTGTAGCCATCTGGATCTTCAACAAAAGCAATGACCGTCACACCACCTTTCATAGGCCCAGCTTCACGGACGACCTTACCGCCACGAGCTTTAATCTCTTCACATGCTTTATAAGCATCATCAACACCAATTGCGATATGACCATAAGCATTGCCTAAATCATAACTAGATGTATCCCAATTATGAGTTAATTCAAGAACCGTATTGTTCTGCTCATCACCGTAACCCACAAATGCGAGTGTAAAACGTCCTTCTTCGTAATCACGTTTGCGAAGTAATTGCATACCAAGCACTTCAGTATAGAACTTGAGAGATTGTTCTAAATTACCTACTCGTAGCATTGTATGTAACATGCGCATATTTATTCACCTGTCTGTTGTGTTGTTTGGTTTCGTTCATGATCACGTAATAATTTCGCAACCCAAACCACTAAAATTAGAATCGGAATACCGATTAAAGTCGTCATTAAAAAGAAATTTGGATAACCAATATTACTCACGATTGTTCCTGAATAACCACCCAATAGTTTTGGCGTTAATGTCATTAAAGAACTAAAAATTGCGTATTGAACCGCTGTAAATGAAACACTGGTTAAACTTGATAAAAAAGCAATGAATGCTGCACCAGCCAATCCAGATGCTAAATTATCCATAATAATCGCCAAATATAACCATAAGGTACTGTAACTTTTAATGACTTTACCAGAAAGTTCAACTGAGCTTTTTTGATCTGGTTGGATTACTTGCACTGGCTGAACATCCATATCTAAAGCAGAATCTGGATGTGTTGCTGTATCAATAAAATAAGGTCTACTTGTAACTAATTCAGTTTGGTTGTTGTTTTTAAAATTAACTGAAGCTTTAACGAACTTCGTTGGAGAGTTTAATAAAACCTTCCCATCAACTGCTCCAGTGAATATTCCATGAGGATCAACTTTAGCAACAATTTCTTTATCGTCAACCATAATGACAACTGGACGCTCTGTGTCTAATGTATCAAAATTTACGCCAGCAAGCTGACCTTTAATAACTAAACTTTGCTTTAGATCATTTGAGCTAAGTTGATCATTACCACTCATTGGTAATAATTGAATCTGAGGCTTTTGTGATGCAATCAAATATGGAACTGTTAATTGAAACTTTGAGTCCGCTTCTTGCTGATATTGACTAGTGACTTGGATATCTTTTGCTTTTAATAACTGTTCACTTGGTACAGATAATTTCCAATACCCCACCTCATCCGTATCTACTTGATAGTGCTTATCTGCGATTTGTACCTCAACCTGAGATAAATGTTTACCTGAGTTTACCAAGCCAATAAAAATCAAATTGGTAGAACTGGCTAAAACAGCACCAACAAACATTAACTTCATAATGTTCATTCGCTGTGCCAACAAGCCCCCAAGAAAGCCACCGACAAGGCTAAATAAAACACCATATATTTTTACTGCTTCAGCAATTTGCTCTTTAGTAAAATTCAAGTCCTGATAAAAAACATTTGAAATGACGCCAGCTATAATGTCTGAAATTCTAAAAAAACCAATAAGCAGTAATAATACTAAAGCGAGTTTTAGACCGTAGCGTTTGAAGAAATCAAGAATCGGCGCAACCCATGTTTCTTTCGCCATCTGCTGATTTACGACACCAGCTTTTACTAACCCAGAACCAACCAATAAAGCGACTGCTGTTGCGGTCAAAAAGCGAAGCGCTTCTAAACCAAATAAAGCTGCGGTATCCTTAATCTCAGCCGAAGTGGTGATGTAATTTGTGAGATTACCTGAATAGATATAGCTCACGACAAAACTTGCAACAGCAACAAAAAATACCAATACCAAACGATAATAATCTGTCTTTTTATATTCTTTATAAATTCGATTTACTTGTGGTTCACGAATACTTAGAGTAGTGATGATACCAACACTCATGACTGCTGCCATGGCTAAGTAAGTATACTTCCAAGCTTCGTAGATATAATTTCCCTTGGCAGTTCCCAAGTAAGCCGCAAGAAATAATGCTCCAGCACCAGCAACAATCATTCCGATGCGATAACCTGCATTGTATGTCGATGCTAAGACAGTTTGCATTTCTGTTTCAGCTAACTCGATACGATAGGCATCAATCACAATATCTTGCGTAGCTGCGGAAAAGCCAAGTAATACTGCCCCAACCGCCATTTGAATAATATAACTTTGACCAAGAGCTGGGTCTGAAAATGCCATGATACAAATCGCACATATAATTAAACACTGTGCAATTAATAGCCATGCTCGACGTCGCCCTAATGTGCGTGTTAGAAATGGGACAGGCAACTCATCAATTAATGGTGCCCAAACAAATTTAAAAGAATAGCCTAATGCAGCCCAACTAAAAAAAGTTACTGCGCTTTTTTCAATTCCTGCCTCACCTAGCCATAAAGATAAGCTAGAAAAAATGAGTAAAATCGGTATCCCCGCTGAGAAACCTAAAAATAACATAATCAAAGCACGGCGATCTAAAAATGCTTTAAATGCAGATGCCCAACCTGTGGTTTGTGTTGTCATTGGTTATTATTTTCCATGAACATGCCTGAATGTGCCTATTCAATCGTTTCTTGTGTTCGCTTGCAAGTTGCTTTGTGCAACCATTGTTTTGTTTTGTCGATAAAAAACACAAGTTCGCTTGATCTTTAGACCTAAAACTGTATACCTTTAACAGAAGTTATAAATACTTCTAAACATCTGCGATATACGTCCCAATTGACACCAAATGTTAAATGATGAATCACACCATTTATATTTGTTCGCAAGTCATGAGATATGTTTAGATGCATCTATAGTTCTAATTTCAATTATCGTTTATTTGTTGGATATCAATAGTGACCCAAAAACTTGATCAAATGACTGCAACTGCACTTTCTTTAACACCAACAAACACAACTACAGCAAATTTAAATACCTTTCCAAGCGCTTTTGACCAGACGGATATACAAGAAACATTAAAAAGAACCTCGCTAGCTTCGGAACAACTCACTCATGTTCCAGACCTAGTCAAAATTCCGAATTCGACGAAACGAATCAAACCGCTCAACAATTTTTTAGGGCAAGATCGAGCACGTGCCTCTGTTGAAGCTGGAATCTCTCTGCCTTATTCAGGTTACAATATTTTTGCTGTCGGAACTGCTGGACTTGGTAAACGAACGATGATCAAACGTTTACTGCAACAGCATGCCAAAACGATGCCAACACCTGATGACTGGGTGTATGTCAATAATTTTAAAAATCCTAGACAACCTATCGCACTACGCTTCCCTGCTGGACAGGGCGTAAAGTTCCAAGCAGCACTTCAACAAACTTGGCAAACCATTCTTAAACAATTAGAACGTCGCTTTAGTGCAGAGACCTATCACAATCGAATTGAACGTATTCGTCAAGACACGGGTGATGTACAACAACAAGCACTGTCCGAATTAACCAAAGAAGGCGCAGAACTCGACTTAAAACTCATTTCAAGAAATGACAAGCATGTTTTCGTGCCGATGCAATTAATCGACAATGAATATCAAGAATTAACACAGCATGATATTGATGCTTTAAGCCAAAAAGAACGTTCTGAACTAAGCTCTAATATCCGCTACATGGAGAAAAAGTTAGAGCGTTTAGGCTTACATCTAGGCGATCTTGAAGACGATGCTCGAGATAAAGTTTCACTTTTAAATAGAGATATCGCAGCACAAGTTGTTCTACCTCGCATGGAGCAAATTTTAAATAAAAATAAAGACGTTAAAGGTTTAGAAGAATATTTAAAGCATTATGCCGAAGATGTTATAGAAAACGTTGAACTGATCTTAGAACAAGAGGAAGATGATTTCACGCCTGCTTTGTTCAATCGCGTTCCTTCAAGATATCAAGCCAATGTCATTATTGCCAATAAACCGAATAGTGGTGCTCCTGTTATTTTTGAAGACTTCCCAACCCATTACAACTTACTTGGGCATGTCGAGCAGCTTACTCACAACGGCACAATTACGACAGATTTTACATTAATTCGTCCAGGCTCTTTACACCATGCAAATGGTGGTTTCCTTATGCTTGAAGCTGAGCAATTGCTAGAACAACCCTACGCTTGGCAAGGTTTAAAACGCGCATTAAAGTCAGGGCAACTCAAACTATCGTCTTTGGAACATATGCTGACATTGACAGGTAGTATTTCGATTGAACCTGCCGCTGTTCCACTAGATATTAAAGTCGTATTACTGGCTGAACCTGAAATTTATTATGAAATTTTAGAAGTAGAACCAGAACTTGGTAGCGTATTTAAAATTCGTGCTGATTTTACAGACACATTACAACGTAATGACAGCAATGAACAAGCATATATGCAGCTTATTGCTGATTATGTTCAAGCCGATAAACTTTTACCTTTTGATCGTTCTGCCCTCGCTGCACTGTTAACTGACTCTAGTCGTCAAGCTGAAGATCAAAGCTCTTTGTCACTGCATGCTTCGACACTGGGTGATTTGATTCGTGAAGCACATCATCACGCTTTTAAGAGTGGTGATAAAATCGTAACAGATCAACACGTCAATCAAGCATTACATCATCGCCAATACCGTTTGGGTTATTTACGAGAGCTTTATTGGCAAGACTTATCACGAGGTACTCAATTAATTGAGACTTCGGGGCATCGCTTAGGTCAAATTAATGCCCTATCTGTTATTCATTATGCTGATGTTGAGTTTGGTCTCCCATCACGTTTGACTGCTTCTGTCTATCAAGGCGGTGGGGATATTCTTGATATTGAGCGAAGTGTAGAACTTGGCGGTTCTCTACACGCAAAAGGCGTGCTGCTCATGGCTAGTTTCCTTAAAGCTCATTTTGGTCGTGAACAAATCCTACACTTCTCTGCTGCTCTTGCATTCGAACAAAGTTATGGACAAGTTGATGGTGACAGCGCAACAGTTGCCGAACTTTCTGCTTTGATTTCGGCTATTTGTCAAATTCCAATTGATCAATCTTGGGCAATCACAGGCTCTATGAACCAACTTGGACAAGTACAACCTATCGGCGGCGTAAATGCCAAAATTGAAGGTTTTTATGATGCTTGTAAATTGCAGGGATTAACAGGAAAGCAAGGGGTTATTATCCCTCGTCAAAACATGCAACATCTAATGCTACGCCAAGATGTTATTGATGCTGTTAATAGTGGTCAATTCCATGTTCATGCAATTGATACGATTGACCAAGCTTTAGAAATCCTGATGGCTCGTCCTGTTGGAACACTCGATAAAAAAGGTCGATATAGCAAAAACTCAATCTATGCTGCTGTGATGGAACAACTTGAGTATTGGCAAGCGATTGAAGATGGTGAAGCAGTTGAAGATGATGAACCAAAGAAAAAGAAAAAGCGTAAAAAAACCAAAAAAGATGAAGTAGATTCAAAAGCAGCTGAAGAATCAACCGCACAAGCGAAAAACTTAAAATCGCTGCGTAAACACAAGAAAAAATAAGATGAAAAAAGCCATGTTCTGATGAGAACATGGCTTTTTTATTTAGGCCACGCCCTGCAAGGAACGCCCACCAGGAAGCTGAGCAAAATATTGTTTTAAGGCATCTATACAGCGATGGACTTTCATTGGATATTGTTCACGTTTCGAGGTCAATGCATGTAAGGTATATGCTGGCATATTCCAATCAGGTAATACCTCAACTAAAGACCCATTCACTAACTCTTTTTGAATATCCATGTATAGAATACGCGCGATCCCATGCCCTTGCTGGCACAAAGATTTTGCAACAAACACATTATTTGTACTTAAGCGTGTTTTCATATCGATATTTACCACTTCCCCACTTAAACCATGACGAAATGAGAAATGCTGATAATTTTGCATTAAAGTCACTGGCAACAATTCATGATGACGTAAATCTTCTGGTCTCGAAATCGGAGGAGCTTGATTTAGATAACTTGGTGAAGCAACAAGTACCTGATCAACTCGTGCTAATGGCACTGCTGTTAACTGATGATCATCAATTTTGAGACTCATGCGGATTGCAATATCAATTCGCTCTTCAATTAAATCAATATAACGATGATCGGCTTCAAAATGGATTGCAAGTGCTTTGTGTGCAGACATCCAGTGAGAAAGTGCTGGAATAACATGAAGCGCACCGAGTTCTGGTGTCGTTGCAATACGTAAGTCACCGACTAAATCATCGCGCAATTCATTGATGCGAATTTTGCCACGCTCTGCTGCTGCAAGCATTTCTTGACAGCTTAAAAAGAATGCTTGACCCGCTTCTGTAAGGCTTAATTTTCGTGTAGAACGATGAAGCAAAGTCACATCCATATCTTGTTCTAAAGAACGGATTTGTTGACTGACTGCGCTTGTTGTAATTCCCAGTTCTCTAGCAGCACCGCTAAATGAACTTTTTTCAACAACGCACGCAAAAACCCCCATTGCACGCAACTGATCTAGCATAGACTTCCCTCTCAAATTATTAATATGCTTATTGTTCTAATTAAAGCAATCAATATGAGTATACAGAGAAGTCTACTCCTAGACTAGAGATTCTTAACAATTTGTTGAAAGTTTGTTAAACAAATAATGATGTATATTTAGTTAGGTAAAACAGTGGTTGGATTAACAGGTTTACCATCTAATCTAACTTGGAATTCCAGCATGACTCTAGTCGCTCCTGAAGAACCCATTTCAGCAATCTTTTGACCAGCTGTCACATTGTCACCGCTTTTCACCAACATTTTACTGTTATGTGCATAAGCAGTAATGTAACCATCAATGTGCTTGATCAGAACCAAGTTGCCGTATTCTTTTAGACCATCCGCTGCATATACAACTTGACCATTTGCTGCTGCATAGACTGGATCACCCTCATTTCCACCATAACGGGTCCCTTTGACATTACTTGCCAGATTAAAACCTTGAATCACAGGACCGTTGCTAGGTTTTACCCAGCGTAAACCCGATGCTAAAGTTGAAGCAGTTGGTGGATTGACAGGTGTTGGCGTAATAACAGGTGTTTTTGGTACAACTGGCTGTTGAGTCGGTAAATTAATCGTTTGACGTTGGATAGGAGTTGCTTGAGTGATCGCCTGCGTCGACGTAGTACGCTGACTGACTGAGCCTTTAAGTCTTAGTGACTGATTCACATAAATTCGATACGGAGCTGCAATATCATTCAGTGCAGCAATATCTAAGTAGTTCAAACCATAGCGGTTTGCGATCCCACTCAGTGTATCCCCTGAACGCACTGTATAGTAATTAGGTGCATTCACGTAGCGTGCGCCACCTTTATATTGCGGTTTAGATGCACACCCCGTCACAATTACTGTCGTTGCTACTGATAAAGACAATAGGATTGTTTTAATCATTTTCTTTGTTAGAAAAATCGAGACTTGGTTTGAATGCATCTTCACCCTCATCGAAACCTGAATTATATTTGCGCCTAAGAGTATCAAAAAAGTGAAAAAAAACGAGTTCTCACTTTCTATATTCACAAAGTTATAACATAGCAACCGCTAACCATTAACAAGAACATGTAAATTATCTAAAATCGCGTAGTTCGTTGCATCCATTTGAATTGGAGTAACACTGACATAACCATTCGACACTGCAAAAAAATCTGATTGAATATTGCTAGAAACAGCCTGAGGATCAGTTACTGCCTCTCCAGCTAATCCAATCCAATAAACTTGTCTTCCTCGGGGGTCAACATGACTACTTACAGGTTTAGATTGCGCTCTTCGCCCTTGATACGTCACTTTTGTACCTTGGATTTGAGCCACATCTGGAATATTAATATTAAAAATATGACGAGGTGGTAAAATAGGTAATCCATTTGCAATAAAGTCATGGACCCATTGTGCTGCTTGCGCATAATGCTGAGGGTGTTCATATGATCGAACATTTGAACCTGCCAAAGAAACAGCAATCGCAGGATGTTTCATTAACCGTCCTTCAAATGCAGCTCCTACCGTACCTGAGTACAATACATCATCACCAAGATTTGCACCGCTATTGATACCACTCACAACCAGATCAAATTCAAAATCAAATAGACCATTCATTGACAAATAAACACAGTCCGCAGGCGTTCCATTCACTGCCCAGACGTCTTCAGAGATTTGAACTGGTCGCAAAGGACGATCTAATGTCAAAGCACTAGAATAACCACTCCGCTCACTTTCAGGTGCAACCACAACCACTCGACCTAATGGCTTCAAGGCCTGCGCTAAAGCTTGTAGTCCTGGGGCAAAAACACCATCATCATTTGCAATCAAAATATTCACTAAATTCCAGTCTCTTCAAATATTACTAGGGAGTTTTTTCAATTGAATTATTCATTGAATTATATATATTTATAACTTCTTAGTATTAGAAATTTACATTGCCATGAGACATTTATCTAATTTTATTCGATTTTTTGGGGTGAGTTTCACACTTGTAGCAGCATCTGTAGCATTTGCTGACGAAGCGGTTTCAGTCAAAGAAGCAGATGCATTAATCAAAGATGATATTGCAAATGCACAAGTACTTATCGAAATGTGTCCAAACCTCATCGGTAAGAATGCTAAATTTGACCAAAACATTAAAAAGATGGTCGGTTCTTATTTAAGTAACTACTCGGACAAGACTGCATCTATAGACAGCTTACAAAAAGATGCTGAATTTCAAAGTCTGCTCAAAGATGCACGTTCTGCTGCAACAGAAGTTGAGAAATCAGAACAGAAATCAGTATGTGAAGATGTCCTTAATTTCGAAGAATAAGTTTTGATATAGGTAAATGTGGTTTTATTTCTCAGATTTAAGATCACATTTTCTCCATTGTTTCTACAGCAAAGATACAAATTTCAATCCCAGTTATGCTATAAGTTATTCAAATTCTTTAAGTCTTGTTTTTGAGTTTGATTTCTTATGACTAAAAATGTTTTAAAAACACTGGGTTTATCATTTCTCTTAGCGTCTACTGCATTTTCTGCAACCACTTATGCAGCAGAAAAAAAATCAGAAACCGAAAAAATTGAAGTTACTCCGACCTCAGAAAATGTCACTCAACAAGAGTTAGCTGCAATTTATGTGCTTTCTGAAATTTGCCCTCCATTAATCGGCAAAGATCTTAAGTTTAATAAAGCCTACGACAATCTTGTTAAAGCCTATTTAGATAATGATCCAAAAGCTGTTGATGTACTCAATAAGCGCGCAAAAAGTAAAGATTTTCAGGCTGCTTTGACAGAAGCACGTAATGATGCAAAAGCCGCATCTGATGAAGATAATCGCCAAATTTGCGACGATGTTCGAAATTATTATTCTAAGTAACCGATTCGTTACAATACTGTGTTAAAAAGCCGACTTCCCCCATAGAAGTCGGCTTTGCTTTGTCCTAAAATGCTAGGCTCTTCTGCTTCACACAAGATATTGGAACGATCTAGAATGAATCAAAAAAGCGCTCTTGCTGCATTATTACTTTTGCCAAGCTTTTCATATGCAGCAACTGTCCTATCTGCTCCACCAGAACTAAATAATAAATCCTATGTATTAATGGATTATGAGACAGGACAGATTCTCGCTGCAAAAAATGAAAATGAAAAACTTGCACCTGCTTCAATGACTAAAATGATGACAAGCTACATCATTGAGCAGAAACTTTTGAAGGGGGAATTGACTGAAAACGAACAAGTACGCATGAATGAATCTGCGTGGTGTCGTGGAAGTAGTACAGAATCATGTATGTATGTACCGCTTAATGGAACAGCAACTGTTCTAGAAATGCTTCGCGGTATTATCATCCAATCAGGTAATGATGCTTCTAAAGCAATGGCTGAACATATTGCGGGCAATGAAGGTACATTCGCCCACATGATGAACCAAGAAGCTAAACGCGTTGGAATGGTAAATACACACTTTATCAACTCAACAGGTATGCCTGCTGATGGTCATTACTCAACTGCAAAAGATATGGCAGTTCTTGCTCAGCATATTATTAAAGATAGCTCAAAGTATTACCCAATTTACTCTGAAAAAGAATTTACATTTAACGGTATCAAACAAGGTAACCGTAATGCCCTTCTCTATACAGACCCAAGTGTAGATGGTTTAAAAACAGGTCATACTGAAGAAGCTGGTTACTGTTTAACAACATCAAGCAAACGTGGTCCTATGCGTTTGATTTCTGTGATTTTTGGTACACCAAGCATGAATGAACGTGCGAGCCAAACTCGTACATTATTGGCTTGGGGTTTTGCAAACTTTGAAACTGCTAATGTTCAACCAGCAAATCAAGTTTTAGCAAAAGCAAAAGTATGGTTTGGTAAAGAAGATGAAGTTCAAATCGGTTTGGCTGAAAACTTCAACGTAACTATGCCTAAAGGTCAAGCTGACAAAATCAAAACTCAAATCGTCGTTCAACCAAAACTGAATGCACCTTTGGCTAAAGGTCAAGTTGTAGGTAAATTAGTTGCGAGTCTTGATGGAAAAGTGATTGCTGAAAAACCACTAGTTGCATTAAAACCTGTTGAAGAAGCAGGCTTCTTTGCCCGTATGATCGACCATATCAAACAGTTCCTTAGCAACTTATTCTAATTCTTAGAATAAACAAGCTAATCAAGCATTCATGCTATTTAGTATGAATGCTTTTTTATTTTATAATTCATGCAAATTATTTATTGTATTTTCTCATGGCTAAAAATATTCGCCCTTATTTAGATCATTACCCTGATATTGATACGAGTTGTTATATTGATGAAATGTCAGTAGTCATCGGGGATGTCAAGTTAGCTGAGAATGTTTCAGTTTGGCCTTTTGCCGTTATTCGCGGTGATGTCAATTCGATTCAGATTGGTAGAAATAGTAATGTACAAGATCATTGTATGTTACATGTCAGTCATAAAAATCAATCTAAACCTAATGGTTCACCTTTAATAATTGGTGATGATGTGACTGTAGGTCATCATGTGACCTTGCATGGTTGTACTATTGGCAATCGTGTTTTGATCGGTATTAATACCGTTGTTTTAGATGACGTGATTATTGAAGACGATGTAATGATTGGTGCTGGTAGTCTTGTGCCACCACGTAAAGTCTTAAAAAGTGGTTATTTGTATGTAGGTAGCCCAGTCCAGCAAGTCCGCCCTCTCACAGATAAAGAAAAAGCATTTTTACCTTATTCGGCGCAAAACTATGTGAAAGTGAAGAATGATTATAAACAAAACTAATTTATTAATTCTGTTTATAATATTAACGAAAACTACGGAAGATTATGAATAAAACAACAATATATTTGGGTTTATGTATATTAACTATTAATATCTTAACAGCATGCTCTCACTATAAATCTGATAGTAAAATCATGAGTACCGACTCTTATTATGCAACAGCTGAAGCAGCTTCATTGAGTTTCATAGCAAGTGATTTAAAGCATCATCAAGTTTTTACTAATAATTTAAATAAATGCCCAGCCTATACATCTCCATCTCAACAAACTCCTCTATCAAATTCATACAGAGATATAATATCTACTTGTGAAAACAATAAATTTAAATGCTATCAATCTTGTGTGGAAAGTGATGCTGTGGCCTGTTATTTAGTGGCGTTATCATTACAAGAAGCAAATTATAAACTTCCAGCCGAACAAGTATTTCAAAGAAGTTGTGAGTTAGGCATCGCCTCTGGTTGTACCAATAGGGCTGCTGGAATGTTGAACTTCACAGAACACTTAACCACTGAACAAAAAAAGTGTATTTTTTCAACATTTGAGAAAACTTGTGACTGGCGTGATCCTTGGGGATGCACCATGTTTGCAGACCAATTAATTTCTGAGGAAAATACTGAACCTAACTATAAAAAAGCTTTAAATGTTCTCAATTATAGTTGTAAATATGGTGATACTGATCCAGCATGCCAATCGGCAAAGAAACTACGAAAATTTATTAATAGTAAAATTAAACCTGATTAAAGCAGTTAGTGGCTAAATCTATGATTCAGCCACCATAGCCAAAAACTCTCAAATTTTGTAGAATACGTTTTTTAAAATCATGGTGCTTTCTATGACCGCTTGGACACCTCATGTCACAGTCGCCACTGTAGTTGAAAAAGACGGACGTTTTCTGTTTGTTGAAGAACACAGCGAAGGCTTTGTACATACCGTGTTTAATCAACCTGCTGGTCATGTCGAATGCGGTGAAACGATTATTGAAGCAGCGATCCGTGAAACCTTAGAAGAAACAGGTCATCATGTAGAAATAGATCATTTGCTTGGTATCTATACCTATACCCCTCCCATGTTTCCAGATCGCACATATTATCGTTTTTGCTTCTTGGCACATGTCACCTCGGTTGAGGGAAATGCACAACTAGATACCGATATTGTCGGTGCAGTTTGGATGAGTTTAGAAGAGCTGCAAGAATCCGCTCGTGCGCGAAGCCCATTAGTTTTAAAAGTAATTGAAGATGCCCTCGCTGGTAAGAAATATCCTTTATCGCTTATTTATGAGCACCCTTTCTCTCCCTCATTAACTTCTCATTTGGATGCTTAATTAGATGCAACAACGTGTCATCGTCGGTATGTCTGGTGGTGTAGACTCCTCTGTTTCTGCCGCGCTTTTACTTCAACAAGGATATCAAGTTGAAGGTCTTTTCATGAAAAACTGGGAAGAAGATGATGGTACGGAATACTGCACAGCCCTTGAAGATTTAGCAGATGCGCAAGCCGTTGCAGACAAGATTGGAATTAAACTGCACACCGCAAACTTTGCCATGGAATATTGGGATCGTGTGTTTGAGCATTTCTTAGCTGAATATGCAGCAGGTCGTACTCCCAACCCAGATATTCTATGTAATAAAGAGATTAAGTTCCGTGCGTTCCTCGACCATGCTATGACTTTGGGTGCAGACTTTATTGCAACAGGTCACTATGCACGTCGTGGTGTAAGCACGCAAAACTCTCGTGGTGAAACCTATGCACCATTATTACGTGGTGTGGATAATAATAAAGACCAGACTTATTTCTTACATGCAGTGCATGGTCGTGAAATCAATAAGACGCTGTTCCCTGTCGGTGAAATCGAAAAGCCAGAAGTTCGTCGCATTGCTGAACAACTTGATTTAGCAACAGCGAAGAAAAAGGACTCAACTGGTATTTGCTTTATTGGTGAACGTCGATTTACCGACTTTCTTAAACAATATCTTCCTGCTCAAGCTGGAAAAATTGTCTTAGACAACGGCAAAGAAGTTGGTGAACATCACGGCTTAATGTACTATACGCTCGGTCAACGCGGTGGCATCGGTATCGGTGGTATGAAAGGTGCGCAAGAAGGTGCATGGTTCGTACTTCACAAAGACATTGCCAACAATCGTCTCGTCATTGGACAAGGTCATGAGCATCCACTTATGCAAAGTAAACAACTTTGGAGTGAAGCGATTGATTGGGTTGCAGGTGAACAAGAGATCCCAACTACGGGTTTCCGATGCACAGCAAAAACTCGTTATCGTCAGCCTGACCAAGCGTGTACAATTTATCGTGACGAACATACAGAAAATGGTATTCGAGTTGAGTTTGATGAACCACAACGTGCTGTAACTCCAGGGCAAAGTGTGGTGTTTTACTCAGGAGAGGTATGCTTAGGCGGTGGTGTCATTCACCATACTGATGCACCTCAACCAGATTTTATTTAAGGATATTGGAATCGAAGCATGGCGGAGTTACCCTTTCAGCACACCCAAGCGTTGAATGTAAGACAAAACCGTGCTTTAGCATTGGCTGCTGTCTTCCAAGCAACTCAGCTGACCCATATGACTGCGATGGCGGGACAGCAGAGTATTGGAGATAGTGGTAATTTTTATTTTGAACTACTGATCAAAGCAAGTTTAAATATTCGTCCAGCGACCAACAATGCGACTCAAACTTTAGATTTCTTTAATCAACTGGCTGATATTTCACTAGGTTTAAAAACATTAGAAGGTTGTATTACTCAACCATTTAATACTGCACCAAAATCCCGAGTTCCTAAACTTTCGACAGCTAAACTTCCAATGTCCTATGCTATGGCATTATTGCAGTTGGAAAAGAAAGTTTATAGCAATCCTGAATACGTCAAAATTATCGAAACGGCTCAACAAAAAATCCTAAAACAGTTATCTTTTTTCGATAATAACTATTTGCACCCAAGTATTATTGCCAATTTAGCTCAGACCTATGTTGAAACTGCTGGGCAAATTAATCCACGTATCCTTGTCCGTGGTAACGCTGAAGCTTTTAAAGATATGAATCATACAAATCGAATCCGTGCTTGCCTCTTTACAGGTCTACAACTTGCGCATTTATGGCGACAACTAGGCGGTAGTTCATGGAGTATGATCTTTAGTAAACGTAAGCTTTTACAAGATATTCAAGCTCTTGCTCGTTTGCAGTATCAGGTCGTTTAAACCGATGCTAGAGCAAATTTTTTATACCGTTTTACAACCTCTATAAATCTCTCTTGAGGAATAAATAAAGTTCTGCAAGAGAGACAAACTTTAAGGAATCTGTATGAATGCTTTAACCGCACTCTCACCACTTGATGGACGTTATGCGAGCAAATGCGATGCGCTACGCCCTTTTTTGTCTGAGTTTGGTTTAATCCACGCTCGTGTCACTGTTGAAGTGCGTTGGTTACAAGCACTTGCAAATCGTGCAGAAATCATCGAAGTACCTGCATTCTCTGCTGAAACGAATGCTGCTTTAGATGCGATTGTGACGAATTTTTCTGAAGAAGATGCAAACCGCATTAAAGAAATTGAACGTACAACTAACCATGATGTAAAAGCAGTTGAATATTTCCTTAAAGAAAAAATTGCCAATATTGATGAATTAAAAAATGCGGGCGAATTCATTCATTTTGCATGTACATCTGAAGACATCAACAACTTGTCTCATGCATTAATGCTTAAAAATGGTCGTGAAGTTCTTGTTACAAGCATGAAGCAAATTCTGAACGCAATTTCTGCTTTGGCAACAACGCATGCAGAACAGCCAATGTTATCCCGTACTCATGGTCAAACTGCTAGCCCAACAACTTTGGGTAAAGAAATGGCGAACGTTGCTTATCGTTTAGCGCGCCAAATCAAGCAATTTGAAAATGTTGAATTATTGGGCAAAATCAATGGTGCAGTAGGTAACTACAATGCTCACCTTTCTGCTTATCCAGAAATTGATTGGGCTGCACATGCACAAGCATTTGTTGAATCTTTAGGTCTAAGCTTCAACCCATACACCACTCAAATCGAGCCACATGATTACATGGCTGAATTGTTTGATGCATTACGTCGTTATAACACGATCTTGATCGACTTTAACCGTGATGTTTGGGGCTATATCTCTCTTGGTTACTTCAAGCAAAAATTAAAAGACGGTGAAGTTGGTTCTTCAACAATGCCTCATAAAGTAAACCCTATCGACTTCGAAAACTCAGAAGGTAACCTAGGTATCGCAAATGCGGTATTAGGTCACTTAGGTGAAAAACTTCCAGTTTCTCGTTGGCAGCGTGACTTAACTGACTCAACTGTTCTTCGTAACATGGGTGTTGGTTTTGCACAAAGCTTGATTGCTTTTGATGCTTGCTTAAAAGGTATTGGTAAACTTGAACTCAATGCTAACCGTTTAAATGAAGATTTAGACCAAGCACAAGAAGTTCTTGCTGAACCGATCCAAACAGTAATGCGTCGTTATAATGTTGAAAAACCTTACGAAAAACTAAAAGCACTTACTCGTGGTCAAGCAATGACACGTGAAATGATGGTGAACTTCGTTAATGGTGATGAACTTCTTCAAGTTCCAGCTGATGAACGTGCTCGTTTAGCAGAGCTTACTCCTGCTACATATACAGGTAATGCTGCTGAACAAGCAAAACAAATCAATGATTTGATTAGCAAAATCTAAGCTGATCATTCAATCATAAAAAAGCAAAGCCTCGGCTTTGCTTTTTTATTTAAATCAATAAATTAAAAATTATCGAGCCATTTTGAAATATTTGCAAAGCCTAATATTTGTGCACCAAATTTTTGGCTAGTTCTAACAATTTCTA
Organism: Acinetobacter sp. GWC1_38_13; assembly: GCF_001767535.1. NCBI lineage: Bacteria > Pseudomonadati > Pseudomonadota > Gammaproteobacteria > Moraxellales > Moraxellaceae > Acinetobacter > Acinetobacter sp. GWC1_38_13. The sequence goes on from NZ_MELG01000019.1 coordinate 17,033, forward strand.
GAAGTTGAGATGCAACTGCTATATCAGCAATCGTCTGCTGATCTCCAACCAACCAACCTGTCTGATTTAAAACCAACTCAATACGTTTTAAGTGTCTAGTAAATTCAGCTTCAATATCGGCTTGAGCCATACGACCTGTACCTTGCATCTTTACTTGAAAACCCAATGCCGATTTCAGTAATGGCTTCATTAAATGCTTTTCAAATGCAGGACGACCTTCTGAGCTGATTTCAACAACTTGATTGAACGCTTTTTTATCACTTACACGAAAATGCACTTCATAAAAATACAAGACTTCATCCGCCCAATCTTCCCAAAGCTCTGCGTAAGCACATTGCATAGGATCTTCAGGATAAAGTCGAGGAAGCTCGGGAAAGTGTTGATCTAAATAACGTGCAATTCGAGTGCTATCTTGAACTCGTTCGCCATTAATATCCACGACAGGTAACTTGCCGACTTTACTCAGCAAAGGGACTTTGCTACCCAGTAAGCCGTTGTAATTTATTGTTTCAAAAGGAATACCTTTAAACTTCAACATCCGTGAAACTTTTTGACAAAAAGGTGAAATTTCCCACTGATGTAGAACAATAGAGTTTGACATTTTTATATCTCATTTGAATGAACTGAACATATTTTTATGATGTTTCACATGGCTATCATAACAAGTTCAAGTCCATTCAAAACAATAATCTTAAAATCACGCTGAACGACGAATAATCATATTTGTTGCAGTTGCATGTGCATACAATTTTCCATCCTCATCGCGAATATAACCCTCTGAAATCACAAGATTACGCCCAACATTGATGACTTTTCCTTCTGCAATCAACGGAGTATTAAATGGAATCGGACGACACATTTTAATATTAAGGTCTGTTGTTCCATATGACTCACCAGCAGTCAATACTGTATGTGTTGCACAACCTGTGACTGAATCCAAAATTGTTGCTGCAAAACCACCATGCACACCGCCTAATGGATTGGTATGTCGTTCA
>NZ_MELG01000020.1:0-147 GCF_001767535.1 Acinetobacter sp. GWC1_38_13
TTAAGATTTCAATTTCTTTTTGCATCTGAGCTTTAGTATCAAAGATCTTTGCTTGAGGTCGATTGATTGTATAAACAAAAGTAACATATACGATAGGCAAATGATCGGATGAATCAGTTTTGTACTTATATGGGGTAATTTTAATAG
>NZ_MELG01000020.1:541-18003 GCF_001767535.1 Acinetobacter sp. GWC1_38_13
GAAAATCGACAATTAAAGCTATTAAAAAATGAAGGTATTTTGTTAGAGAATCACAAAATTAAATTAAAAGATTATCAATGGATATTTTAATTTTTTGCTTAAAATAAAATAAATAATTTATTCAATCGAATCAAATCATGTTAATAAGTAAATTATAGGTCTGACTTATTAAAATAATTAAAAAACTGCATGTCTGAAATCGGACATGCAGTTTTTTTAGACTAAGGATAACCTTAGATCAGCGAACGATCAGAACAGGAATATGACTTTCTCCCAAAACTTTCTGAGCAACGCTACCTAAAATAAACTTTTTAAATCCAGTTCTACCATGAGATCCCATGATGATTAAATCCACTTCAAGATTTTGAGCAGCTTTAATAATTTCCTCATGAACTGAAAAACCTTCTACAACTTGTGTTGCAACTGTTTGTCCCAATTCTTCAAATTGTTTTTGAGCTTTTGTTAAATTTTCCTGAACATAAGATCGAACACGTTCGATTAGTTCATTGCTTTGCCCCATACGTAAATACGCATCTGCCAAATATGGGTCTAAAGTCATTACTTGAACCAAAGTAATTTGGCTATTTAAAGCTTTAGCAAGTTGTGCTGCTTGCTGAATGACATTTGCTGAAATTTCAGAGTCGTCGATAGCGACAAGAATTTTTTGATAAGCCATGATAAATACTCCTTATTATTACACTTTGATTCGCTTCTAAATTTTTGTTTAAAATAAAAACTATACTTTCATATTAAACTTATTATTCGCATAATAAAACCTAGTAATTTCATAAGAATAATTGTTGGTTTTAGATGTTTTGATGTGTTTAATTATTTGAAAATTATAAAAATATTAAAGTTGTATAAGGGGTATTTTAAAGTTGATTGTTTCATAGACTTTTGTCTAAATATGAGTGTAAACCATCAAGTTGATCAGTTTGTAATAGTTCTCTAATTTTTAAAATCTGCTTTTCATCTAGCTCATAGAGTTTTAAAGAAAGTAGTCTTTCAATATCTGTTTCGGAAAAACGATACTTAATAATTTTAGCAGGTACACCGCCTACAATTGCATAAGGAGGTACATCTTGAGTGACAATAGCTCCTGTGGCAACCACAGCACCTTCACCGAGTTTAATACCTTGCATGATCATGGCTCTGCTACCAATCCAGCAGCCATCTGCAATTATGGTGTCACCCGCAGCAAGAAAACTGCGTGTATCAAAAGGGAAGGTGGAAATCCAGTCAGCTCTATGCAGCTGATTGCCGCCCATCATAATGACACATTCGGCACCGAAGCAAACAAAATTACCAATATAGAGCTGGTCTATTGGTTTATCTGGTGTGGATACTTTGTCATGTAGATAACGTACTACACAACGTTCAAAACCTTGATCCCAATAAGCAGAATAATAGGAATAATTACCTTTAATATGAATATTTGGATTTTTTACAGTTTTCGCAATAAATTCGAACTCACACCAATGTTTAACAGGGGAGTTGATCGAAGTTGAGTCCATTTACATTTCACAGAATAATTTGAGAAGAAAAACCCCTCAAAGGTGAGGGGTTAATTGGGCTTGGAATATTATAGGTATTCCACGCTCACGATTTCGTATTCAACTTCACCTTGTGGTGTTTGAATTTTAGCTTCATCGCCTTCGCTTTTGCCTAATAGGCCACGAGCGATTGGAGAGTTCACTGAGATTTTATTAATTTTAAAATCTGCTTCATCGTCGCCTACGATTTTATAGGTCTTACGTTCTTCAGTATCTAGGTTTTCAATCGTTACCGTAACACCAAATACAACACGACCGTTTTGTTCAAGATCTTTAACGTCAATTACCTGACATGCGCCAAGTTTACCTTCGATATCTTGAATACGACCTTCACAGAAGCCTTGTTGCTCACGTGCTGCATGATACTCAGCATTTTCTTTGAGGTCACCATGCTCACGTGCCTCAGCAATAGCCTGTGTAATACGTGGGCGATCAACTGTTTTTAACTGTTGTAATTCTTTCTCTAAGGCAACCTTGCCTTCAGGAGTCATAGGATAACGTTGCATTTTAGTCCCCTCTAAATTGGTTGGGAAAATACAGGATTAAAAAAAGAAAAAGCCCGCCACCGATAAGGTGACGGGACTTTATCGGTAGAGAATTAACCTACAGTTTGTAAATCTTGCAAGCGGTATACATCCATTGGCAATTTCACAGCAAATGCTTGGCAAACTGCTTCTGCACCATTGATTGTCGTTGTGTAGTACACTTTGCCTTGTAGGGCAGCACGACGAATCATTGCAGAATCGTATTGAGCTTGTTTGCCTTCAGTGGTGTTGACAATAAGATGAATTTCACCATTTTTCAAGCGGTCTACAATGTGTGGACGACCTTCAGTCACTTTATTGACTGCTTCACATTCCAAACCAGCTTCTTGCAATACTTGGTAAGTACCGTTGGTTGCAACAAGTTTGAAACCGTAAGCAATCAATTGTTTAGCGATATTAGCAATATATTTCTTGTCTGATTCACGAACAGATAAGAATGCATATTTCACTTCGCCTTCAGTTGGCAAGCCTGGTAAACGTTCATTTGAACCAAGTACAGCTTTGTAGAATGCTTCGCCAAATGTTTCACCTACACCCATAACTTCACCTGTAGATTTCATCTCAGGTCCAAGCATTGGGTCAACACCTTGGAATTTAGCAAACGGGAATACCGCTTCTTTTACAGCAAAGTGAGTTGGGATGATCTCTTTAGTGAATCCTTGAGATTCTAAAGATTGACCAGCCATACAACGAGCAGCAACTTTCGCTAAAGATTCACCGATACATTTCGATACGAAAGGAACCGTACGTGATGCACGTGGATTCACTTCAAGTACATAAATGTCGTTGCCTTTTACTGCAAACTGAACGTTCATCAAACCTACAACGCCAAGCTCTTTTGCCATCGCAACAGTTTGACGACGCATTTCATCCTGAACTTCTTGTGAAAGAGAGTAAGGAGGAATCGAACATGCTGAGTCACCTGAGTGGATACCTGCTTGTTCAATATGTTGCATGATACCGCCAATCACGACGTCTTTACCGTCAGATACGCAGTCCACATCAACTTCAGTTGCATCATCAAGGAAACGGTCAAGAAGAACAGGCGCTTCATTAGACGCTTGAACTGCTTCACGAAGGTAACGCTTAAGTTCTTCTTCGTTATATACGATTTCCATTGCGCGACCACCCAATACATAAGATGGACGAACAACTAGCGGATAACCAACTTTTGCAGCTTCAGAGATACCTTCTTCAGCAGATTTTACAATGCTGTTGTTCGGTTGACGAAGCTGTAGACGTTGAATCATTTGCTGGAAACGTTCACGGTCTTCTGCACGGTCAATCGCATCTGGAGATGTACCAATGATTGGTGTACCTGCTTCTTCCAAAGCACGAGCCAATTTCAAAGGTGTTTGACCACCGTATTGTACGATCACGCCTTTAGGCTTCTCAGTACGTACGATTTCAAGTACATCTTCCAATGTAACAGGTTCGAAGTACAAACGATCTGATGTGTCATAGTCGGTAGAAACAGTTTCAGGGTTACAGTTCACCATGATTGTTTCGTAACCGTCATCACGCATAGCTAGGGCAGCGTGTACACAGCAGTAGTCAAACTCAATACCTTGACCAATACGGTTCGGACCACCACCGATGACCATGATTTTGTCACGGCTTGATGGATTTGCTTCACATTCTTCATCATAAGTTGAATACATGTAAGCTGTACCTGATTCGAACTCAGCAGCACATGTATCAACACGTTTATAAACTGGATATACACCCAAGTTCCAACGTTGCTTACGGAATTGCTTTTGTGAAATACCCATTAAGTCAGCAATACGAAGGTCAGATAAACCTTTGCGCTTGAATGAACGGATATTGTCAGCGTTTAAATCACCAAAACCTAAAGTTTTTACTTGAGCTTCAGTTTTAACGATATCTTCAATTTGGATCAAGAACCAACGGTCAATCTTCGTTGCTTCAAACACTTCATCTAATGAGAAACCATGACGGAATGCGTCGGCAACATACCAAATACGATCTGGACCTGGAACTTTAAGCTCTTTTAAGATGATGTCTTTAGCATTTGCTGTACCAACTTCGATTTTTTCATCAAAGCCACTCACACCAACTTCAAGACCACGAAGTGCTTTTTGAACAGATTCTTGGAAGTTACGACCAATCGCCATCACTTCGCCCACAGATTTCATCTGAGTTGTAAGAACAGGCTCAGCTTGTGGGAATTTTTCGAAGTTAAAGCGTGGAATCTTGGTTACGACATAGTCAATTGCTGGTTCGAAGCTTGCAGGTGTTACACCGCCAGTGATGTCATTTTTCAATTCATCAAGGGTATAACCAACCGCAAGTTTTGCAGCAATTTTTGCAATCGGGAAGCCAGTAGCTTTAGACGCAAGCGCAGATGAACGAGAAACACGAGGGTTCATCTCGATCACAACCATACGACCATCTTTCGGATTAATACCGAACTGAACGTTTGAACCACCTGTTTCAACACCGATTTCACGCAGAACAGCAACCGATGCATTACGCATGATTTGATATTCTTTATCTGTCAATGTTTGAGCAGGGGCAACAGTGATTGAGTCACCAGTATGCACGCCCATTGGGTCAAAGTTTTCGATCGCACATACGATAATACAGTTGTCGTTTTTATCACGAACAACTTCCATCTCGTATTCTTTCCAACCAATTAATGATTCATCAATCAATAATTGTTTAGTTGGAGAAAGATCGAAACCGCGTTCACAGATTTCAATAAATTCTTCTTTATTGTATGCGATACCACCACCAGAACCACCCATCGTGAATGACGGACGAATGATCACTGGGAAGCCGAAACGTGCTTGAATTTCCAATGCATGTTCCATGCTTTCAGCAACATCAGCACGAGGACATTCAAGTCCAATTTTACGCATTGCGATGTCAAAAAGTTTACGATCTTCTGCTTTTTCAATCGCTTCTTTTGATGCACCAATCAATTCAACGTTATATTTTTCTAAAATACCGTTAGCATCTAATGCAAGTGCACAGTTCAATGCAGTTTGACCACCCATCGTTGGGAGAACTGCATCTGGGCGTTCTTTTTCAATAATTTGTGCAACTGTCTGCCAAGTGATCGGCTCGATATAAGTTGCATCCGCCATTGAAGGATCGGTCATGATGGTCGCTGGGTTAGAGTTCACCAAAATAACACGGTAACCTTCTTCACGAAGCGCTTTACATGCTTGTGCACCAGAGTAGTCAAACTCACACGCCTGACCAATGACAATAGGACCAGCACCAATAATTAAGATGCTTTTAATATCCGTACGTTTAGGCATTATTCGCTCCTTAATTACTTCTTAGCTGCTTCGATAAGTTCGATGAAATGATCGAACAACGGAGCGCAATCATGTGGACCAGGACTCGCTTCAGGGTGACCTTGGAAGCTGAATGCAGGTTTGTCAGTGCGATGAATACCTTGGTTTGTACCATCAAACAATGAACGATGTGTTACTTTTAAGTTTGAAGGTAAGGTGCTTTCATCAACTGCAAAGCCATGGTTTTGAGAAGTAATCATCACTGTACCATTCTCAAGGTTTTGTACAGGATGGTTGGCGCCGTGATGACCATGATTCATTTTCATCGTCTTCGCACCAGAAGCAAGCGCTAAAATTTGGTGACCTAAACAAATACCAAAGACTGGTAATGTTGTGGTTTCAACGATGGTTTTAACTGCTTCGATTGCATAGTCACATGCTGCTGGATCACCAGGACCATTTGACAAGAAAACGCCATCTGGATTTAAAGCAAGGACTTTTTCAGCAGGTGTTTGTGCAGGAACAACTGTTAACTTACAGCCGCGATCTGCGAGCATACGTAAGATGTTGGTTTTGACACCATAATCATATGCAACAACATGATATTTAAGTTCTGGTTGGGTAAAACCTTTGCCTAATGCCCAAGAACCTTCAGTCCACTCGAAACCTTCAGGGTCACAGCATTCTTTAGCAAGATCAAGACCATTTAAACCACCGAATTCACGTGCTTTGGCAATAGCTTCTTCTTCTGTAATATTTTCGCCAGCAAGGATACAACCGTTTTGTGCTCCTTTTTCACGTAAGATACGAGTTAACTTTCGTGTGTCAATATCTGCGATTGCAACAACATTATGTTGTTGTAAATATTCGCTAAGTGATTGCTCAGAACGGAAGTTACTGTGTAATAGTGGAAGATCACGAATAATTAAACCATTCGCCCATACTTTATGGATGCGACCTGATTCAACGTCTTCACTATTACAGCCAGTATTTCCGATATGAGGATAAGTCAACGTAACAAGTTGCTGTGCGTAACTTGGGTCAGTCAAAATTTCTTGATAACCAGTCATGGCAGTATTAAAAACGACTTCACCAGTCGTACTACCCGATGCACCGATAGACGTTCCTTTAAAGATCGTTCCATCTGCGAGGGCTAAAATGGCGGGGGTGCTCAAACCAAAGCTCCTGAACTAAAACCACAAAAATAGGGCTGTAAAAAAGCGAGTAGACATAAAAAAAGGTAGGCTGTCTTTAAAAACATGCCCCTCCTTCCAGTCTGCTCGCTTGTAACTTAACAGCGCATTATACGCATGAGTCTCTGAAAAGTCTATGTGTTTTATTTATTAAAGTGAGTTAAAAGTACACGTGTAAAAATGAGGGGCAGAAAAGAGTGTCTATTGCAAAATAACTCATTCTTCTAAGTATAGAATGAGATATTATGCAAATTGTTAGACAATTTTTGCCTGATTCGATGCTGAAGCGATTTATCTTATACCTAGCCAAAAAATCAACAATCAGTATAGAGGGGAATCAAGATGGCTGAGAATCAAGCGCCGACAACTGCTGAAGAAGTGAAAGAAGTTGCTGTCGAGAAAACGGCTAAAGCTAAAGAAACTGTTGCTGCAAAAACAGCAGAAGTGAAAGAAGTTGTAGCTGAAAAGACTGCTGAAGTTAAAGAAGCAGTTGCAGAGAAAACAGCAAAAGCGAAAGAAGTTGTAGCTGAAAAAACTGCTAAAGCGAAAGAAGTAATTGCTGAAACTCAAGAACAAGCGAAAGAAGTAATTGCTGAAACTCAAGAGCAAGTGAAAGAAGTGATTGCTGAAACTCAAGAAAAAATTGAGACTGAAGCTAAAGAATTGAATCAAAATATTCAAAATCAATTGACTCAAATCAAGCAAGATTTACTTCAACGTATTGAAGTGATCAAATCACAATTAAATTCTTCTCAAGGTAACTTGTTTGAATTAAAGAATGCGTTGAAAACTGAGTTAAATGCTTTAATTGAAGATTTAACGAAAGTAAGCAAAGAATTAAAAGATGATATTAGCCAAATCTCTGTTAAGCACAAAGATACGCTAGTTGGCAGTTTTAAACGTACTAAAGATCAAGCTGTAGAAGCTTGGAACAAAGTTCGTGCTAGTTAATTACTAGCCAATAAAAAAGCGAGATATATTCTCGCTTTTTTATTGATTAAAATTGATGTAGCCAATCACGTTTGTTGTGAAAATCGGCTTGAGGGCTACTGTGCTGCATGGCAAAATAATGCATACCTTGTGTGGTATTTAATACAGCAGTTAAACCTACATATAAATCTGACCACTTCAACTTATTGCTTTGCATAAATTGAGTAAGGTCTAAACTTACATTTAATCCGTAATGGGTTTTCTGTAAGTGATTTAGCTCAATATCATATGCAGGAAGTGGCGGTATATTTTCAGGGAATCGGTATTCTTCAAATTGATAAGCTTGCCAAGCTTGAGAAGGGGAAAGATTAATTTCTCTATAGAAATCTTCATCTTTCACACCTACAAAAATTTCAAAACACGTTTGTTCCCATAAAAAGTCGAGGCGAGGATGTGCTGCGACGAGATCGGGATAAATTAAAAACTGATTTGGGTCACGAACCCAAAAACCAACATTTATAGTCGCTGGTGTTTGTTGCTCAATCGCTCCAACAACGGTAATTGCACTAAAACGATCGAAAGCAGAGAGTTCATAACTTGCCATAGCTTGATTACTTGCTTAAATGTGCAAAACGAACGAGATTTGAGAGATTTTGATTTTGTTTGTCCGCTTTCTTATAAAGCAAAACAATTTTACCAATTTTTTGTACTGATTCAGCGCCTGTAGCTTCAACAAGTGCATCAATTACAGCTGCACGATCTTCACGATCTTCACCCGAGATTTTAACTTTGATAAGTTCATGATCATTCAAAGCGCGATTTGTTTCTTCAATTACGTTTTCTGTCAAACCCTGACCACCAATCATAACAACTGGATTCAGCGCGTGGCCAATTTGACGTAAACGTTTGCGCTCATGGATAGATAAAGCCGCCATTTAAAAAATACCTGATTTGAAAAACGAAGTAGTATAACTTGCATCCCGTTTCTAAGATAGATTAATGGCGCTTGTGGATGGATAAAAATGATCAAAAATAAGAGAAATATCCAATTTAGATGATCGAAAAAAATCTGTAAAAGTTCGTGTGAATGAAGTACATCCGTACTGTAATGGGAGTAATTTTCACGTACAATGACTAATCAGAAGTTTTTTGAAATTTAGTGAGTTATGGCGACACGCATTACCAATCAAAAATTGTCTAAAAGCAGTCGTGCATGGATGAGAGAGCACTTGGATGATCCTTTTGTGAAAAAAGCACAAAAAGAAGGTTATCGCGCTCGTGCAGCATATAAGTTACTTGAAATCCAAGAAAAATATAAAATGATCAAACCAGGAATGACGGTTGTCGATCTTGGTGCAGCACCAGGTAGTTGGTCACAAATCGCTGGAAAGCTGGTTGGTTCTAATGGTCTAGTAATTGCTTCAGATATTTTACCAATGGATGCACTTCCTGACGTGACTTTCTTACAAGGTGACTTCCGAGAGGAAGAAGTTTTTGAAAAATTGTTAAATATTTTAAATGGACGTCAAGTTGACGTTGTAATTTCTGATATGGCCCCCAATACATCAGGTAATAGGGCTGTTGATCAACCGCGCCAAATTTATCTTTGTGAATTGGCTTTGGATTTTGCTCAAAAAGTTTTAGGACCAAATGGACAATTTATTGTTAAAGTGTTCCAAGGTTCGGGCTTTGACGAATTCAGAAAGCAAGTGGTCGATAGTTTTGATGTATTAAAAACAGCTAAACCTGAGGCGTCTCGTGCTCGATCAAAAGAGGTTTTTTTGATTGGACAAGGTCGTAAAAAGGCATTGCAATAAAAGTGTACTTGCCAAGTTGTTAAAAATTGTGCATTTTGTACCTTTTAAGTTTTTTGCAACGCAAATTCATTGCTGTTTTTGTGAAGGTCAGCCAAGATTAGGTATGATCAAATTAGATTGATATGGGAATAAAGCCTTGAGCGATTACTTCAAGAATGCCGTATTGTGGCTCATCATACTCGGTGTTCTGATTTTGATTTTTAGCAACGTCAGTGACCGCAATAAGCCTGCCGCGATGAAATATTCTGATTTCGTAGCAGCAGTTAATGCTGGGCAGATTAAACAAGTCACAATTGACGGTTTAAATATTAGCGGTGAAAAAACCAATGGTTCTTCATTTGAAACGGTTCGCCCACAAGTTGAAGACACTGAGTTGCTACCAAGCTTGAACAAACAAAATGTTGTAGTTGAGGGGACAGCTCCGCAACGTCAAGGCATTTTGATGCAACTTCTCATTGCGAGTTTCCCAGTATTGCTCATCATTTTATTATTCATGTTCTTCATGCGTAATATGGGCGGTGGCGCTGGTGGCAAAAACGGTCCTATGAGTTTTGGTAAGTCAAAAGCAAAAATGTTATCTGAAGATCAAATCAAGGTAACGTTTACTGATGTTGCAGGTTGTGACGAAGCAAAACAAGAAGTCGTTGAAATTGTCGATTTCTTAAAAGATCCAGCAAAATTCAAACGTCTTGGTGCAACTATTCCACGTGGTGTGTTAATGGTTGGTCCTCCAGGTACAGGTAAAACATTATTAGCCAAAGCAATTGCTGGTGAAGCTAAAGTTCCTTTCTTTAGTATTTCTGGTTCTGATTTCGTTGAAATGTTTGTTGGTGTTGGTGCTTCACGTGTTCGTGATATGTTCGAACAAGCTAAACGTCATGCACCATGTATTATTTTCATTGATGAGATTGATGCTGTAGGTCGTCATCGTGGTTCAGGTACAGGTGGCGGTCATGATGAACGTGAACAAACCTTGAACCAAATGCTTGTAGAGATGGACGGTTTTGAAGGCAATGAAGGTGTGATCGTAATTGCTGCCACAAACCGTGTAGATGTATTGGATAAAGCTTTACTTCGTCCAGGTCGTTTTGACCGTCAAGTGATGGTAGGGTTACCTGACATTCGTGGTCGTGAGCAAATCTTAAATGTTCATTTGAAGAAATTACCTTCAGTGACTGGTGTTGATGTTAAAGTCCTTGCACGTGGTACACCAGGCTTCTCTGGTGCGCAACTAGCAAACTTAGTGAATGAAGCTGCATTGTTCGCTGCTCGTCGTAACAAGAACACTGTCGACATGCATGATTTCGAAGATGCAAAAGACAAAATCTACATGGGTCCTGAACGTAAGTCGATGGTGATTCGTGAAGAAGAACGTCGTGCTACTGCGTACCATGAAGCGGGTCATGCCATCGTTGCTGAAATCTTGCCTGGTACTGATCCTGTGCATAAAGTAACGATTATGCCACGCGGTTGGGCTTTGGGTGTGACATGGCAGCTGCCTGAACAAGACCAAACTAGCCATTATAAAGATAAGATGTTGAATGAGCTTTCAATCTTATTTGGCGGTCGTATTGCTGAAGAAGTTTTCATTAATCAAATGTCAACTGGTGCTTCAAACGACTTCGAACGAGCGACTAAAATGGCTCGTGCGATGGTAACCAAATATGGTATGTCAGAAAGACTTGGCGTCATGGTCTATGAAGATGAAAACCAAAATGGTTTCTTTGGAAATGTTGGTAGTCGTACAATTTCTGATGCTACACAACAAAAAGTAGATGAAGAAGTTCGTCGTATCCTTGATCAACAATATAAAGTTGCTCGTGATATTTTGGAAAATAATCAAGATATCGCACATGCTATGGTTAAAGCCTTGATGGAATGGGAAACGATTGATCGTGACCAAATTCGTGACATCATGGAAGGTCGTGAACCTCGTCCACCAAAAGTATATGTTGCTGAGAATCCTGTGGCTGCATTTGAACCACCAAAAGATGGTCCATCTACGCCACCACCATTACCAGCAATGGGTTAATACCTTGAAATTAAAAAGAGCAATTTAGGTTGCTCTTTTTTATGTTCTAAAAAATATATAAATAAAATTAGCATTTGTTAGCTTGGAAATTGCAACTTTATTATTCTATTGAAAATAAATCATCAGCTTGCGCACTTCAGTCTTGTTAATATATACAAACTAGAGAGAGGAGTGTCTAAATGCAGTTGATGCCATTACCAAATTGTCAGTTAAAGTGTGGTCGTTTAAGTTTAGATTTATCTCAACCTCAAATTATGGGTATTCTGAACGTAACTCCTGATTCTTTTAGCGATGGTGGGTTGCATCATCAAAAAGATCAAGCAGTACAACGTGCGTTACTAATGATTGAGCAGGGCGCTACTATCATTGATATAGGCGGAGAATCTACCCGTCCCAATGCTTCGCCAGTCGAACTAGAAGAAGAAATTCGCCGTGTGATTCCTGTGGTTGAAACATTATCAAAACACGATGTGATCATGTCGATTGATACCAGTCAGCCCGAGGTGATACGTGCGGCAGTGAAAGCAGGTGCACATATTTGGAACGATGTTCGTGCACTCACACGTCCCCAAGCATTAGAAATGGCTGCCGAATTGAATATACCTGTCGTGTTAATGCATATGCGTGGTGAGCCGACTAATATGAATCAGTTAGATCAATATGAAAATGTGACAGAGGACGTGATTCAAGAATTACAACAGCGTCTAGATCAAGCTGTTCAAGTTGGAATCAAACCTGAAAATATTATTCTCGATCCTGGTTTTGGTTTTGCTAAAAATGCTCAACAGAACTTTCAATTACTAAACGAGTTTTGGAAACTGAATCGCTTGGGATTTCCTTTGCTATCTGGTTTATCTAGGAAAAGATTTATTGGTGATGCATTAGCGGGTATACCAGCACAAGAGCGTACAGTAGGGAGTGTCATGGGGCATATGTTAAGTATCCAGCAGGGTGCGAGTATTGTTCGCGTACATGATGTTAAGGCGACTAAAGATGCAATCAATGTTTGGAATAGAATGTTGTTCAGTTCATTGTAATTTAAGAGAAATTATGAAGATAAAGATACATTAACATACGGTGTATCTTTATTTTTTTACGTAGAATATTAATCAAAAGATATATTTAAAAAATTGAAATTAGATCTAGGGGTTTTAAGATGTATCAATCAAAGAAAATTTTGAGTTTAGCAGTACTCAGTTCTATGCTCGTTGCTTGTGGTAATCCAGTCAGGGAAACAGGCATTGTTGCTATGTCACCGCCGCCGACTGCGCACATGTCTTCGGAAATGGCACGTAAGATGGTTACACCGTCTTACATAGCTGCAATCCCTGCACCTGAGCGAGTAAAACTTGAGGCAAACACAGAAAAATATCAAAAGAATGAAGTCAATCCAGTTCATCGCGTAGCTGAGCGAGCAGTTTCTACTTTTAGTATCGATGTTGATACAGGAAGTTATACCAATACAAGACGTTTTCTAAATGATGGTCGCTTGCCTCCTGTTGATGCTATTCGTGTCGAGGAAATGATTAATTATTTTGATTATCAATATCCTCAACCTGTTGGAATCCATCCATTTTCAGTGACAACAGAAACTGTTGATTCTCCATGGAAAGAAAATGCCAAATTAATCAAAATTGGCATTCAAGCAAAAGATTTATCAGTCAAACAGTTACCTGCTGCTAATCTTGTTTTTTTAGTCGATGTTTCAGGCAGTATGGATGATCCAGATAAATTGCCATTAGTGAAGCAAACATTAAGAATCTTAACTGAACAGCTTCGTCCCCAAGATAAAGTAACGATTATTACTTATGCGAGCGGGGAAAAATTAGTTTTAGAACCCACCTCAGGTGATCAAAAAGATAAAATTCTTCGTGTAATTGATGAGCTTCGTGCGGGTGGGGCTACATCAGGAGAGCAGGCGATACAACTAGCTTACAAACAAGCTGAAAAAGCATTTATTAAAAATGGAATCAATCGCATTTTATTGGCAACGGATGGCGATTTTAATGTTGGAATTACAGATTTTAGTACCTTAAAAGGTATGGTGGCTGAGAAGCGTAAAAGTGGAGTTTCTTTGACTGCATTAGGTTATGGTACAGGTAATTACAATGAAGAATTAATGGAGCAAATTGCTGATGCAGGTGATGGTAATTACTCTTATATCGACAATAAGAATGAAGCTAAAAAAGTCGTGCAACGTCAGTTATCTTCAACATTAGCCACTGTCGCTCAAGATGTTAAAATTCAAGTTGAATTTAATCCAGCAACTGTTAAAGAATATCGATTAGTTGGTTATGAAAATCGTATGTTGAAACAGGAAGATTTTAATAATGATAAAGTTGATGCTGGAGATATTGGAGCAGGACATAATGTCACAGCACTATATGAAATTATTCCTGTGGGTCAGCAAGGCTGGAATAATGATTCACGCTATCAAGCAAGCACAAAAATCGATGCTTCAAAGAAAACAGAATATGCATTTGTAAATTTGCGCTATAAATTGCCAAATCAAGATAAAAGCATCTTATTGAATCAAGCTGTTCAGCTTGGTAGCAAGCCTCTAGAAAAAGCCAATAGTGATACAAGATTTGCGATTGCAGTAGCTTCATATGCACAGCAATTAAAAGGTGGACAATATAATGGTGCAGTGGGCTGGGATCAGATCATTCAACTTGGTCAGCAATCTACTCAACCTGATCCATATCAAATGCGTGCAGAGTTCGTAGAGCTTGCTAAGATCGCCAAGAATTTAAGTGCACGAAAAGATTAAAATCTGTTTTCTAAAAAGCGGTTGATAGAGCCGCTTTTTTTATGCCTAAATATCGTGCTTTACATGAGATTGTGATATAAGCATGTCGTTTTATTGATGTATTCATTTTTATGTTTGAAAATTTACTTCTCCCGATGTTTGATGATGATTATTATCCCGATATTCTAGTGGCTGAAATCAAACAACATATTAAGCAATTTTCAAAGAAAGTCAGTCGGTCTGATTTATCTGAAATGGAAATTTACGCAGTAGCTCATCAAACGATGAAAGAAATCAATGAGATGAAACCTCAGTTTGAAGATTTAGAGTCAAGTCTAGATGATACAGCTGCAGATTATATCGCTGAAGCTATGATGATGATTGTTCAAGATGCAGGTTATCTTGATATCGAAATGGAAGAGTTAATTGCCAATCGAGAGTGGTAATCACACTCTCGATATAATTATTTAATAATTACTGCTGAGTTACCTCTTTTTCACTCCATAATTTAGGTAACTTTATTTGGCCAGAAATCCAAGCTTCAACTTTGTTCTGTTTTACTCTTTTGTAATATTTACTTTGACTATGAACGAGTAGCCCAATCGTATCTCCTTGTTGAAGATGGGTATTAATGCTTGGTAACTCAACATCTTGATAATTCTGTGTCTTTAAATTTAATCCAGAAATAATTTGGTCATGAAGCTGCTTACGTTTTGGGTTAAATGGCGTTGTTTGTTCATTAAGAGTCTTATATTTCCCTGTTTGAGCTGACTTGACTGCCATTGAAATAAAAAAAGTTGCATCATCATTTTCTGTTTCGACAGCAAGTGACAATAAAGACGATCCTGTGATGAAGCTTTTTTGATTTGCTGTATGGATAGGAATAAATACATCCTGAGTTGTGTTAGGTGCAATCCATGTTTTGTTCAAATCGTAGGATGTAATCGGTTTTAAATCATTGATTTGGATTACTGGACTTTGATCAATACAGACTTCAGGAAGTTCAGATGATGAATTTTGATCTTTTAGTTTGAGGTCGAACCAGCTTATTATGGTTTTTTGTAAATCGTAGCTCTTTTGATTCCCACAACGAATAGATTTTCCAATATACCAAAAAGGTGTACTGCCCAAAGGAGAGTGTTGAGCAAATGGCTGTAGATGCCCACCTTCGACACCGATCAAATGAACTTGACGATTCGCTTCTTGCAAGCATTTTGTTGCTTTCACACCTTCATTAAATGGGAAAAGTACATCTCTAAATCCCTGAATAATTAAAGCATCAGCCTGAGGACGTTGTTCACGTTGGCAAAACCAGCTAGCTTGATGTGTTTTTAGAAAATCATAAATGGAAGGGTTGAGTTGTGGCTGTTGAGTATCTCGATATGCTTGTTTTAATTCTGGGTCGAATTTGTTCCAGTTCCACCAGTCTCCAATCAGATTTAAGAAATCAATCCAATTACTTTTTGGCACACCATTTGGGGCTAAACTTTCAACAATATCGTACCATGTCGTAATAGGAACAATTGCTTGTAATCGTTTGTCTAAAGCTGAAGCAATATATTGCACACCACCTGCATAGGATTCACCAATCATTCCAGCACGAACACCATTTTGATTTTTAGCCAGTTGCGGTAAATTTTGTTCAGCCCAATTTAAAATCGTAATGACATCTTGTGCTTCTTTTTCAGGGTCTGTTAAGCGAATCTTTCCTTGACTCCCCCCATGTCCTCGTTGATCAAAACTGATGACCCAATAGCCTTTTTTCCAAGCTGATTTGGCAACCTGCCCAGTTGGAAGTAGAAAACCATACAAGCTTAGTTCAGGGCGCTTCATGCGAGATAGGCCGAAACCATGTGTATGGAGGATTAATGGGGCAGTTTGATTTGTTGATAGTTTGGGTTGATAGACGGTAAAAGCAATCAAGGTTCCATCAGAGGCTTTTGTTTTGACTTGATAATAACGTTGTTTTAGCTCAGTCGTATGAACTTTAGAAATTTGATTTGGTTGAACAGTGGCATGCACACAGCCTTGTAAAATCAAAAATACAGCGAACCAAATCCATAAAAGGCTACTACGCATTGATTCTTTCATCCTTGAATAAATCTATCTATAAGTAGTGTAACTGTTGCATAGCGGGTTATGCTATCGACGAGTCGGTCATTTTACTGACCAACTCGAGTTTTGTTTAATTAGTGTTTAGTTCTAGGATAGGTATACGCAAAAAGACCAAAACACAGCAAGCCCAATCCAGTAACCAAATATAAATGGATTTGCTCATGATTAAATAAGGTACCCCAAATTGTTGCCAGTACTGGTGTAATAATCGTAATGAGCATGACTGTTGTTGGATTGAGTTTTTGGACTAAGTGGAAATAAAAAATCATAGCCAAAACTGAAGAGCACAAAGCACTATAGAGTAAAGCTATAGAGGTTTGAATGCTTGGCAGCTCTGTTGGAATTGCTGACAGAAAAAAGGGAAGTAGGCATACATAACCTAACCATGACACGATCGTTGAACCTGTCATTTGAATGATAGGGTGTATACCAGCTCCAACTCGTGCAATTGCAAACATAGATAATACATAGAGCATCACTGCAATGATTTCATAAATCAAGCCTACAAGATCAAGTTGAATATCGCGTGAACCGATACCTATTGTCAGTAACAAGCCTATAAAGGCAATCGTCAGACCAAACCATTGGCGGTTATGAAATCGTTCTTGTTTAAGGATAAAAACTGAAATCAAACCTGTCCATAAAGGTGCTGTTCCATAAATGATTGAAATCATGCTCGATGAAACTCGAGTTGCTCCCATATAGCAAAATGTCATAGAACCAAATAATCCCAATGCACCTGCGATATAACTCATCAGTGCCTGTTTACTGAGGGTTAATTTAAGTCGAAAGCAGACTAAACAAATGAGTGCTAAAGGAATGGCCAAACTGAATCGGATAAACAAGCCCCACGCCCAATGAATCTCATGCACGGTCCAGACGGCTGCTAATGGAGTGAGCTACCAAATCAATACAACCGCAATAAATTGCCCGACTGTAGCAAGGCGAGGGTGAAACATCGCTACAGTCGGCGAAGTCTGTGTTGGTGAAATAAAATTCTTTTGTTGTAACTGTGTCATTTGATAACTTCCTTATGGATAGGTTTTTTTATGCAATAAAAAAAGGTCGCTGTTGAGGCGACCTTTCTGTTGTGAATGTTTTATTTAGTCATTCATTTGATCAATGTTAGAAAAGTTTCCTCGCATAAAAATGCAGACACGTCGCCATGCTGCATAGGCTGAGACGCGATGCGAAATTTGTACTAAGCGTGGAGAAAAACTTTTCGATTTAGTCATAAGAGGTTTAACTGAATATTTGTAATT
>NZ_MELG01000021.1:0-30640 GCF_001767535.1 Acinetobacter sp. GWC1_38_13
GATCCTATTTTTTTTAGGGGGGATTACCGATCATTAGCACACCAGTATTTAGGTGTATTTTCGAAATTGTAATCCATGCGACGTAAAGGAAATGAGGCAGGTAAACGGGTTGAGTTAGTTTTCATTATTTACTCCATTTATTATTAGTTCTAAAATAGAACTTATGGAGTAGAAGCTAGTTCTATATTCTTTTCCTGTCAATTAATTTTGAAGAAGATAGATAATATTGTCCCTAACTGATAGATAGATAATCGTTTCTGACATGTGCTCTAGAGTAAAAGGATAAAAGAAGATAAAATTTTTTATGAATTAAATACCCAAACCATAATTTTGATTTGGGTATTCATAAGATAACTTAATTATTAAGCGCAGGTGTAGCAGCCGCAATTGCTGCTGCAACAGCATCTTCTTCAGATTGAGCTGGAGTAGCTGGCTTTTGTGGTTCCGTCTTTACTGGTTTTGGTTCAGTTTGAGTCGGTTTAGGTTGTTCTGTTGTAGAAGTTTGAGTTTGGCTGCTAGTAGTTGTTTCAGCAGGGCGAATCTCACGACGAACTTCAGTTGTTGTATTTGGAGTTTCTTCACGAATAGTTTCGGTAACAGGAGCTGTAGTTTCTTGATTATCTACGCTTTCAAGCGTTTCAAACTCACTGTTCTTAGGCTCAGTTTGTGCTTGACTCGTTTCAGTTTCAGCAGTTTGTTCTTGCTGATCTTCGTTTTTAGGCTCTTCTTTTTTGACGCACGCAGTTAATAAAAGACCAGTAGCAATCGCTGCACAAAGTAAAAGTTTTTTATTCGCCATTGTTAAAACAACATATTAAAAAAGGACAGGGGGAATTATATCAGCAAATTAAAAGAATAAATCACTTACATCAAACAGCTTTGTTGATATTTTATAGTTGCTTGCACCATCCATACTAATTTTTAAAGTGATAAAACTAAAAAATCATAATCTAAACTTGAAAATGATTGCTGTCAGCCATGCAAAAAGAATTTATGTATGAAATATCCACAATTCCGATAAATTTTTATCGAAAATGCTGATAGAATAGCCAGTTGTTTATAGTTCTTTGAATTGATGCGGTTTGACTTTGCTTTATTAGGGCAGAGTACAGTAAAATTGCACAACATTGTAGGCCGATTTCGGCTCGATTGTACGAGAAACTCAATGACCCATTTTATTTTTGTCACTGGTGGTGTAGTTTCATCACTAGGTAAAGGTATTTCTGCTGCTTCTGTTGCTGCACTTTTGGAAGCCCGTGGCTTAAAAGTCACTATGGTGAAAATGGATCCATACATTAATGTCGATCCAGGTACCATGAGTCCATTCCAGCACGGTGAGGTTTTCGTCACAGAGGATGGTGCTGAAACTGACTTAGATTTGGGCTATTACGAACGTTTCTTACGTCGTGCGAAAATGACCAAATTAAACAACTTTACAAGTGGTCGTGTTTATCAAGATGTTTTGAATAAAGAACGTCGTGGTGATTACTTAGGCGGTACAGTTCAAGTAATTCCGCATATTACTGACAATATCAAAGAACGTGTTCTTCGTGCAGGTGAAGGTTACGACGTTGCTATTGTAGAAATTGGCGGAACTGTTGGTGATATCGAATCACTTCCATTTATGGAGTCGGTTCGTCAACTTATGGTTGAGTTGGGTCATAAACGTACAATGCTCATGCATTTGACTTTGTTGCCGTATATCAAATCAGCTGCTGAGTTAAAAACAAAGCCTACTCAACACTCAGTTAAAGAATTACTTTCAATTGGTATTCAACCAGACATTTTAATCTGTCGTACTGAATATGATGTTGATGCTGATACTAAACGTAAAATTGCTCTTTTCACTAACGTAGAAGCGCGTGCAGTTGTTGTTTGTAAAGATGCGAAAACAATTTACCAAATTCCACGTAATTTTTATGAGCAGAATGTTGACGATTTAATTTGTGAACGTTTTGGTTTTAATGATCTTCCTGAAGCAAATCTTGAAGATTGGGATAATGTTGTTGAAGCATTACTCAATCCAGAGTACACGGTACGTGTAGCTATGGTTGGTAAATATGTTGAATTGCCAGATGCATATAAATCTGTCAATGAAGCACTTTTACATGCTGGTATCCAAAATCGCGTAAAAGTTCAGATTGATTATGTAAATGCTGAAGATCTTGAACAACAAGATATTAGTGTTTTAAATACTGCTAATGCGATCCTTGTGCCAGGTGGTTTTGGTGAGCGCGGTACTGAAGGTAAAATGCGTGCGATCCAGTATGCACGTGAAAATAAAATACCTTTCTTGGGTATTTGTTTAGGTATGCAACTTGCTGTAATTGAATATGCTCGCAATGTGGCAGGTATTCCAGAAGCAAGCTCTACAGAGTTTAATCGTTCAACTAAATATCCATTAATTGGCTTAATTACAGAATGGTTAGACGAGCGTGGCGAATTACAACAGCGCAGTCTTGAATCAGACTTAGGCGGAACAATGCGTCTTGGTGCTCAAAAGTCAGAATTGGTTGAAGGTACTAAAACTCGCGAAGTTTATGGTAAAGCTGAAATTACTGAGCGTCATCGCCATCGTTATGAAATGAATGATCGTTTCATTCCTACGCTTGAAGAAGCTGGTATGAAAATTTCAGGTTATTCTTCTGTACAACATTTAGTTGAAACTGTAGAAATTCCTGAACATCCTTGGTTTATTGCTGTACAATTCCACCCAGAATTTACAAGTTCACCACGTGATGGACATCCATTATTTGCTGGTTTTATTGATGCTGCGAAAAAACAGCACCAACAAGGTAAATAATGCAGTTCTTTAAATAAACTGGGAAAGTTTAAATGTCACAATTAAAACCACAAGAAGTTGTACGTTTAGGCGATATACAAATGGCAAATCATTTGCCATTTGTATTATTTGGCGGAATGAACGTATTAGAATCAAAAGATTTAGCTTTCGAAATTGCTGAAACTTATATTGACATCTGCAAGCGCTTAGATATTCCTTACGTGTTCAAAGCGAGCTTTGACAAAGCGAATCGTTCAAGTTTGAATTCTTTTCGCGGCCCTGGTTTAGAAAAAGGGATTGAATGGCTTGCTGACATTAAGAAACAATTTAATGTCCCTATCATTACTGATGTACATGAACCATATCAAGCAGCTCCAGTTGCTGAAGTTGCTGACATCATCCAATTACCTGCTTTTTTAAGTCGTCAAACTGATCTTGTTGAGGCGATGGCTAAGACTCAGGCTATTATCAATATTAAAAAAGCACAATTCTTAGCTCCACATGAAATGCGCCATATTTTGCATAAATGTCTTGAAGCTGGAAATGACAAACTAATTCTTTGTGAGCGTGGTTCAGCATTCGGTTATAACAACTTAGTTGTTGATATGCTTGGTTTTGACATCATGAAAGAAATGAATGTCCCTGTGTTCTTTGATGTGACGCACTCATTGCAAACACCTGGTGGACGTGCTGATTCAGCTGGTGGTCGTCGTGCCCAAATTACGACGTTAGCACGTGCAGGCATGGCGACTGGTTTAGCTGGTTTGTTCTTAGAAGCACATCCAGAGCCTGAAGTAGCGAAATGTGATGGACCATGTGCATTACGCTTATCTCAATTAGAGCCATTCTTGGCACAGTTAAAAGAATTGGATACTTTAGTTAAAGGATTCAAAAAGTTAGATACCCATTGATGTATGAAAATACATCTTTTTATTCATTAAACAGAGGAATTGTTCATGAGCCAAATCGTTGACATCCGTGCACGCGAAATTTTGGACTCTCGTGGTAACCCAACCATCGAAGCAGACGTAATTTTAGAATCTGGGGTTGTTGGTCGTGCATGTGCACCATCTGGTGCTTCAACTGGTTCTCGTGAAGCTTTAGAACTTCGTGACGGAGATAAATCTCGTTACTTAGGTAAAGGTGTTCGTACAGCAGTTAACAATGTTAACACATTGATTCGTGATGCTTTGTTGGGTAAATCAGTTTTTGAGCAAAAAGACATTGATAATACAATGATCGCGCTTGATGGCACTGAAAACAAAGAAAAATTAGGTGCAAACGCAACTTTAGCAGTTTCTTTAGCTGCTGCGCGTGCTGCTGCTGAAGAAAAGAAACTTCCTCTTTTCCAATATATCGCAGACCTTCGTGGTCAAACTATTTTGACTATGCCTGTACCGATGATGAACATCCTCAACGGTGGTGAGCATGCAGATAACACTGTTGATATTCAAGAGTTCATGATTGAGCCAGTTGGTTTCACTTCATTTGCTGAAGCGTTACGTGCTGGTGCTGAAGTATTCCATTCTTTAAAATCAGTTTTAAAGAAACAAGGTTTAAATACTGCAGTTGGTGATGAAGGTGGTTTTGCACCTAACTTGCGCTCTAATGAAGAAGCGATCCAAGTTATTTTACAAGCAATTGAGTTAACTGGTTATAAAGCTGGTTCTGACATGATGCTTGCTTTAGACTGCGCATCTTCTGAGTTCTACAAAAACGGTCAATACGTTTTAGAAGGCGAAGGTAACCGTGCTTTCACAAGCCATCAATTTGCTGATTATTTAGCTGGTCTTGCAAATCAATATCCTATCATCTCGATCGAAGATGGTTTGGATGAATCTGATTGGGAGGGTTGGAGCTACTTAACATCAATTCTTGGTGACAAAATCCAATTGGTTGGTGACGATTTATTCGTAACAAACCCTAAGATTTTACAACGTGGTATTGATGAGAAAGTAGGTAACTCTATTCTGATCAAATATAACCAAATCGGTACTTTGACTGAAACATTAGATGCTATCTATCTAGCTAAAGCAAATGGCTATTCAACTGTTATTTCACATCGTTCTGGTGAAACAGAAGATTCGACTATTGCTGATTTGGCAGTAGGTACAGCAGCTGGTCAAATTAAGACTGGTTCTCTATGCCGTTCTGACCGCGTTGCAAAATATAACCAATTACTTCGTATTGAAGAATTGACTAAAGCAGCTTACCGCGGTAAAGCTGAATTCAAAGGTTTAAAATAATCTCTGAATTATGCTAGAAGTCTTTCGATCAACTTCGAGTAAATTGATTCTGTTGCTTGCAATCGTTCTGATTGCAAGCTTACAGTACCAATTTTGGTTAGGTGAGGGAGGATATTTCCCTCATCAAGCTTTAGCTCAACAAATCACGCAGCAAGCTGAAATCAATGAAGAGCTAAAAGAGCGTAATCGCATTTTAGCGGCTGAAGTTTTTGACTTAAAAAATGGAACTGAAGCGATTGAAGAACATGCACGTCTCGATCTAGGTTTAATCAAACCAAATGAGACCTTTGTGCAAATGAGTACGATCAGTACCCATTACAAACCGATCTATATCGATCCAAATGCAAAATTAGATGCCCCAACCAATGAAAATCCAGACTAAATTATGGGCTGTTGTACCAGCAGCAGGCTCAGGTAGTCGTTTTTCAAAATCTGAATTAAAACAATATCAATATATTGCTCAGCGTACAGTAATTGAGCATACGGTCAACAGGCTCAATACTTTGCAGTTAGCTGGATGTGTTATCGCTATAGGTGAGAGCGATAACTTTGCCCAGACATTAGCTTTTGAGCACTTAGATAGGCTTCACTTTTGTAAGGGGGGAGCTGAGCGTGTTCATTCGGTATTAAATGCTTTGATGTATTTATTAAATATTGCAGATGAAAATGATTGGGTTCTCGTACATGACGCAGCACGCCCTTGCGTTACAACAGATTGTCTCGAAAAATTGATAATTACTGCTGTAGAGTCAGATCAGAGTTCCATTTTAGCTATACCTGTTCGAGATACATTAAAACAAGTAGTTGAAGACCATCAAATAGAGAAAACAGTGAGTCGTGATCTATTGTGGCAAGCTCAAACACCACAAGTGGCAAAGATAAGCATATTAAAAAATGCAATAGAGTCAGCACTGAAAGATCAAATTGTAATTACTGATGAGGCAAGTGCACTGGAATATATAAATGAACCCGTACAAGTTGTACAAGGTCGTTCAGATAATATCAAAATCACTTATCCAGATGATTTAGAACTCGCTCGTTTAATATTGCAATCACAAGCCATAAATTAATTTTTTATAAAAATAGCCTAAGTAAAATTGATAATTTAATGATTGTAACACCAATATAAATGACAACTATTTCACTATTTGATAAATTTATTGACTAAACTTTACAACGGATTAACAAATGAAAAAATTATTACTTTCAAGTTTTTTTACATTGGCATTAGTTGGTTGTGCTTCAACACCTGAGCAATCTCAAAATGTAGCTCAAGAAACGATCCGTTATTCAACAAGCCCATGTTTTGGTGCATGTCCAATTTATTCAGTTGAAGTTTCACCTAATGGAACAGTTCATTTCGAGGGTAAACAGTACACTAAAGTGACTGGTACACGCGATCTTCAAGTAGATCCTGCTGTGTATAAGAAATTACAAAGTGAATTAAAAACGTATCGTCCAGAAACTGGTTCTAATGTAAAAACAACAGGTTGTGTGCAAACTGCAACAGATAAACCTAGTTCTTATTTTTGGTGGAAACAAGCAGATGGTACTACAACACGTTTGAGTCATTACACTGGTTGTATTTCACCTGCAAACGATGAATTAAACAAATTAATTGATAAGTTACCTACATTAATAGGAATTGAAGAACTGGTATAAGTGTTGTCTGATGACAAGAGCATACCGCTTGTAGAAATTTCTTAGATTGTAAAAAAACTAGCTGTCGTATAACTGTATACGGCAGCTTAGATAGAAAACTATAGAGAATTAGTCTGTAAAAACCATATAAAATTAATAAATTAAAATTAGCTCAAACTGAGAATCGCTTGATTAAAAACTTTATGTTTTAGTTAACAACCTAGCCATTATTTATGCTAATAATAGTTAAACTAGAAAAGACGATATCAAATTTTCTGAGCATTATTACTTAGTTTTTTTAACTTTAGATAACATCAACTTGGCTCTAACGGTTGTTTAAATTAAAAGGACGAGGTTGTAAAGCGCAAAATTGAACAGAGCGTTGGAGTTTTTTTCCAATGGTCAAAAAATTATTTTTTGTTAAAAATTAAATGAGATAAATTATTAAATTAAATCATATGTTTAATTTAATACACATAGAAAATGGTTGAAAAAAGGTACAAAAAGATTTGTATAGTTTTTGAATAATTACTTCATTAAATATACAAAATAATATATTATAAAAACATATAATGTTTTAAAGAGTAAAACAATGTCTAGCATTATTTTAGCTTTGATTGGCGGTGCTATCCTTGGAATTGCAGTAGTGGGCTATTTGTATGTAAATGGTCGTATTGCAGGGATTAGTGGCTTGCTTGCGCAGGTTTTACAACCTAAATCACTTTTGAATAATCCTGCATTTTGGTTCTTGTCTGGCTTATTCATCATTCCTTTCATTTACCAATTATATGTTGAACCTGAGATTGTGATTAAATCCTCACCAATTGGATTAATCATTGCTGGTATCTTGGTAGGTTTTGGCACGCGATTAGGTTCGGGATGTACTAGTGGTCATGGTATCTGTGGTATGAGTCGCTTATCAGTGCGTTCGATCGTTGCAACGGTCACATTTATGCTAGCTGGAATCCTGACTGTATTCGTTATTCGCCATATTTTAGGAGTTGCGATATGAAAAATGTATTTGCGTTCATATTTGGCGGATTATTTGCACTAGGACTAATGGTCTCAGGTATGTCAAATCCTGAAAAAGTTTTAGGATTTTTAGACATTTTTGGTGAGTGGGATATTAGCCTAATGTTTGTGATGATTGGGGCTATTGCGATTGCCATCATTCCATTCCAAAAAGCGATCCGAAATCCAAAAACATTATTCGGTGAAGTAATTTCATTACCCACTAATAAACAGATCGATAAAAAATTGATCGTTGGTTCGATGCTGTTCGGTATAGGTTGGGGGATAGCTGGTGTATGTCCTGCACCTGCAATTACTCTGATCGGGTTAGGCTATGCTGAAGCATGGTATTTTATCGGAGCAATGTTCCTCGGTATCTTTATTCATCGCATATGGGCAGAACGATAAGTAGGAGAGATTAGATGCAACATCCTCAAGTCAAAGCATTTTTTGATGAAAATACAAATACATTTAGTTATGTGGTGACTGACCCAGAAACTAAAGTATGTGCCGTAATTGACAGTGTTCTAGATTATGATGCTGCATCTGCTTCTACATCAACTCATAGTGCAGATCAAATTATTGATTTCGTAAAGACTCATCAGTTAAAGGTTGAGTGGATACTAGAAACACATGTCCACGCAGATCATTTAACCGCATCTCAGTATCTCAAAGAATATTTGGGTGGAAAGATTGCGATGAGTGAAAAGATCGGTATTGTGCAAGAGACCTTTAGCTCAATATACAATCTTGATGTGAAGATGTTTAATTCACACCAAACTTTTGATTATCTCTTTAAAGATGATGAGCATTTTAAGATTGGTCATCTAGATGCTTACAATATTCCAACGCCTGGACACACGCCAGCGTGCTTGAGTTATGTCATTGGTGATTCTGTCTTTGTTGGTGATACTTTATTCATGCCAGATTATGGTACGGCGAGATGTGATTTTCCTAAAGGAAGTGCGGATATACTTTTTGATTCTGTTCAAAAGTTATATGAACTACCTGATGATACGCGTGTTTATCTATGCCATGATTATAAGCCTGAAGGTAGAAATGAGTATTTCTATGAGACAACAATTGCTGCACAGAAACACAGTAATATTCATTTGAAATCTGATACCGATCGACAAGATTTTGTAAAGATGCGTCAGGCACGTGATGCCACTTTGGCGATGCCAAAGTTGATTCTGCCATCTATACAAATCAATATGGATGCAGGTCGTTTTCCAGAACCAGAAAGTAATGGTGTGCGGTATTTAAAGTTACCATTCAATTTTTTTAAACGTTGATAAAAAAATTGATAAACAAGGAAGATACACGTTGTCTTCCTTGTTTATTTTCTATTAGAAATGAGAAAGCTATTTTGATACAGAATAATTGATTAAACTGTTTTAAATTTTTCATGTTGTTAGATTTTAATGACTATTTTTGAAATTGAAACACATCCACTGAAGCCATTCTTACCATATAATGCTAAGTTGCTAATGTTGGGAAGCTTTCCTCCTCCTCAAAACAGATGGAGGATGAATTTTTACTATCCAAATTATCAAAATGACATGTGGCGAATATTCGGATTAATATTTTTCAAAGATAAAAACTATTTCCTTGATTTATCAAATAAAAACTTTAAAGAACAAAAAATTCGTGAATTTTTGATAGAAATTGGTGTAGGAATATTCGATACCGCATTTCGAATTAAAAGATTACAAGGTAATGCATCTGATAAATTTCTAGAAATAGTCACGCCTACAGATTTGTCAGAATTACTCATCCAAATTCCTGCATGTCACACCATTATGACGACTGGTGATAAAGCGACAGATACACTGATGCAGCATTTTCCTGAGAACCCCATTAAACCGATGATTGGACAATCTGTGCAAGTAAACTATATGGAGCGAGAGTTAAGTTTATATCGTTTACCTTCATCGTCACGTGCTTATCCTTTAGCTCTAGATAAGAAGGCAGAAGCATATAAGCTATTTTTTGAAGAAATTGGCTTGGTTTAGTTAAATACAGAGTGCTTTTGCACCATCAAAGCTACATTATGAAGCCTCTCAAAGCCACATATCAAAAAATACCTAAAATATAGAGTTCTAACGATCAAGATTTTTGTTCTGCTCAAAGCTAAGCTGACAATGATCAAATTCATAGCTTTCATTTCTCAAATTGCAAAATGCTAGAAAAACTCTGCTCTAAAACTAAGCTTAAGCTCTTAAATAAAATCGCATCTTGCTGAATTGTGGCGCAAGCGCATTAAAACAAAGCCTTTTTAGCACCATTAGTTAATCTACAAGTTTAAAATTTCATGGTGAATAAGTTAATTAATTGAATTTTATTTAAAAAATAAACTGGCACACTTTCTGCATTTATTTATCCAAACTTGTATACAAGATGGGATTCATAAAATGCATGAGATAAAAACTTTAGGTTGGACAATTTCAGAGTGGCAAACAGCTTATTCAAAAAATGAAATCCAACTTGATACTTTAAAAGATTTAGTTGCATCAATTGATCCTCAAGATAATGCGTGGATTTCAATTGCGACCGTAGAACAGATTGAACAGCAAATTCAATTTCTCAATGAATTAACTAAAGAAGCTGAGAGTTTAGCAAAACAATTTCCACTCTACGGCGTTCCGTTTGCAGTTAAAGATAATATTGATGTTGCAGGGTTTGTAACTACCGCAGCTTGTAAGGCATTAAATACAATTGCAGTACAAGATGCCGAAACAGTGCGTTTGTTGAAGCAAGCGGGTGCAATCGTAGTTGGTAAAACTAATCTTGATCAGTTTGCAACGGGTTTAGTGGGAACGCGTTCACCTTTTGGTATTGTTGCAAATACATTTAACTCTAAATATGTCAGTGGTGGCTCAAGTTCTGGTTCAGCAAGTGTGGTTGCTCGTGGATTTGTCCCATTTGCATTAGGCACAGATACCGCAGGTTCTGGACGTGTACCAGCGGCATTTAACAATATTGTTGGGCTAAAACCAACCAAAGGGCGATTTTCAAATCGTGGTTTATTGCCTGCATGTAAAAGTCTAGATTGTATTTCGATCTTTGCTTTAACTGTTGCAGATGCAGACTTAGTTGCAAATATTTTAGAAGCATATGATCCGTTGGATAGTTATTCACGTAAGCATCCAAAGAATGTTCCAGTGCATTTCTCTAGCAAATTAAAATTTGCCATTCCAGAAAAACTAAATTTCTTTGGGGATGAGCAATCAGAAAAAGCATTTCAGCAAACAATTCAATTGCTTGAATCATTAAATGCTGAAATTACTAGAATTGATTTTTCAGATTTTGAGCAGCTGGCAGCGCAACTATATCAAGGTTCATGGGTGGCAGAACGTACCGCAGCCGTTGAATATTTACTGAAAACCAATCCTGATGCATTTGATCCAACGGTATTAGAAATTATTAAAAACGGTGAAAAATATTCAGCGGTGGATGCCTACAATGCAGAATATTTAAAACAAGATTTAGCTCGAAAAATCCAACAAAGATTGGCTGACTTTGATGCCTTAATTGTTCCAACTGCACCTACAATTTATACCATTGAGCAGCTTGAACAAAATCCGATTGAATATAACGCTCATTTAGGAATCTACACTAACTTTACCAACTTGGCAGATTTGAGCGCTTTAGCTTTACCAGCAGGATTTAGGGCTGACCATTTACCATTTGGGATCACTCTAATTGCGCCAGCTTGGCATGATGCAGCATTAGTTCATTTTGGCAAAGCTTGGCAAAACTATCTTGCACTGAAATTAGGGGCATTGGATAAAGCTCTGCCTTTAAGTTCTTCTACACCTATTTCACAACATCATATTCGCGTTGCAGTCGTCGGTGCTCATTTGACAGGTATGCCGCTAAATTTTCAGCTCACCACACGTGATGCCGTACATATCGAAACCACAACGACCTCTAAAAACTATGCGCTGTATGCCTTAAACGGCACGATTCCGCCTAAACCAGGCTTAGCACGTCAAGAAGATGGTCAAAGCATAATTGTTGAATTGTGGGATGTCCCAACTGCTCGATTTGGTGAATTTGTGGCTGAAATTCCGACACCTTTAGGCATGGGTAATGTCGAGTTAGAAGATGGACGTTGGGTGAAAGGATTTATCTGTGAGCCTTATGGCATAGATGATGCAGAGAATATTAGTCATTTTGGTGGATGGAGAGCCTATATCCAGCATCGTAACAGCCAAGCAGCAAACACAGCGAATTAATTGGGGGGAAATCATCATGTTTAAAACTGTACTTATTGCAAACCGTGGTGAAATTGCTGTTCGAGCGATTCGCACACTTAAAAAATTAGGTATAACCAGTGTTGCTGTGTATTCGGATAGTGATCGTTATGCGCAACATGTCGAAGATGCTGATATTGCGATTGGATTAGAGGGTTTAAAACCAGCCGATACTTATTTGAGTATCGAAAAATTGATTCAGGCAGCTAAACAAACTGGCGCAGAAGCAATCTTTCCTGGGTATGGCTTTCTTTCTGAAAGTGCAGATTTTGCTCGTGCTTGCGAAGAAAATAATATTGCTTTCATGGGACCAACGGCTGAGCAAATTCTAGAATTTGGTCTAAAGCATCGTGCTCGTGAATTAGCTGCTGCTGCCAATGTACCAATGACACCGGGAACTGGATTGTTGGATAGCTTAGAAGAAGCACTGATTGCCGCAGATCGTATTGGCTATCCAATTATGTTGAAAAGTACTGCTGGCGGTGGTGGTATTGGTTTGACTCGTTGTGATTCGCCACAAGCGTTAACCGATGCATATGAAAGTGTAAAACGTTTGGGCGAACAATTCTTTAAGGATGCAGGCGTATTTATTGAATGCTTTATTGATAAGGCTCGTCATGTTGAAGTACAAATTTTTGGTGATGGAAAAGGGCAAGTTGTTGCATTCGGTGAGCGTGATTGCTCTTTGCAACGTCGTAACCAAAAAGTGGTAGAGGAAACGCCTGCGGCGAATTTACCTGAAGCTACACGTAAAAAGCTGCATCAGGCAGCAGTGGAATTAGGTAAATCCGTTAATTATCGTAGTGCAGGAACGGTTGAGTTTATCTACGATGCCAATCGAGATGAGTTTTATTTTCTTGAAGTGAATACACGTTTACAAGTTGAGCATCCAGTCACTGAAATGGTGACAGGTCTAGACTTAATTGAATGCATGCTCAAAGTTGCTGCTGGTGATGAACTTGATTGGGCATATCTCAGCAATATTCAGCCGAAAGGTGCAGCGATTGAGGTTCGTGTTTATGCCGAAGATCCTGTAAAAAATTTCCAACCAAGTCCCGGCGTGTTGACTGAAGTCGCCTTTCCAAAGGGAACACGTGTTGATACTTGGGTTAAAACAGGCACAGAGATTTCTCAATACTTCGACCCAATGATTGCCAAGATCATTGTGCATGCTGATGATCGTGCTAGTGCGATTGAAAAATTAAAAACCGTTTTGGCTGAAACTCGATTGAATGGCATCAGCACAAACTTAGATTACGCACGTGCTATCGTTTCAGATCAGCGTTTTGAATCTATGCAAGTTTGGACAAGAATGTTGGATGATTTCAATTACACGCCAAACGTGATTGAAGTGGTTCAAGCAGGGACTTTGAGTTCAATTCAAGATTATCCAGGTCGTACAGGCTACTGGGATATTGGTGTTCCGCCATCTGGTCCAATGGATGATTATGCATTTCAGCTTGCCAATCGTATTGTTGGGAATGATGCTAAAGCCGCAGGTTTCGAGTTTACCTTAGTTGGACCAACATTAAAGTTTCACACAAATACGATTATTGCTTTGGCGGGAGCAAGCTGTACTGCGTTGTTAGATGATCAGGAAATTGATTTTTGGAAGCCTGTAGAAGTTAAAGCAGGACAAATTCTAAAAATCGGTCAAGTAGAATCAGGTTGCCGTACATATTTAGCGGTTCGAAATGGTTTGGATGTCCCTGTATATTTAGGCAGTCGTTCTACTTTTGCGCTTGGTAATTTTGGTGGTCATGCAGGTCGTACCTTACGTGTCGGTGACATGATTAAAATGGTTGATCCAGCATTTGCTAGTGCAGAATTGCCACTTGCTCATGATGAACCTCAAGCATTGTCGTCTGACTTGATTCCTGAATATAGTAATGAATGGGAAATTGCGGTGTTATATGGGCCGCATGGTGCACCAGATTTCTTTAAACCTGAATATGTAGAAGAATTTTTTGCTTCGGAATGGACAGTACACTTTAACTCAAATCGTTTAGGCGTGCGTTTATCAGGACCAACGCCAAGCTGGGCACGAGAAAATGGTGGTGAAGCAGGTTTACATCCATCAAATGTCCATGACTGTGAATATGCGATCGGTGCAATTAACTTCACAGGTGATTTCCCTGTGATTTTGGCAAAAGATGGTCCAAGTTTAGGCGGTTTCGTTTGTCCTGTAACGATCGCCAAAGCAGAACTTTGGAAAGTGGGACAGCTTAAAGCCGATGATAAAATTCGTTTCTATCCTATTAGTGTTGAACAAGCCAATGAACTTGAACGTCAGCAAATTGAAAATATCCAAAACTTTGCGGAAGCAAGTAAAGTTGTAGAAACGATTGAGCCAATTCAAGAAGTTGTCAGTACGATTTTGGCACAACGTGAACCAACGGAATTGTCGCCAAAAACAGTGTATCGTCAAGCAGGTGATAGTTATATTCTCTTAGAATACGGCGAAAATGTTTTAGATTTAGCTTTACGGTTACGTGTGCATCAACTGATTCAAATGATCCGTGATGCAAAAATTGCGGGCGTATTGGAACTGTCACCAGGTGTTCGTTCACTACAGATTAAATACGATGGCTTAGTGATTCCACAATCACAATTGATTGCTCAATTACTTCAACTTGAAGAAGAAATGGGTGATTTGAGCCAATTAAAAATCCCATCTCGGATCGTACATTTGCCGATGGCATTTGAAGACAGTGCCACTTTAGGCGCTGTTGAACGCTATCAAGAAAGTGTTTGCTCTAAAGCACCATGGTTGCCAAATAACGTTGACTTTATCCAACGCATTAATGGCTTAGCAGATCGAAATGAAGTCAAAGATATTATTTTTGATGCAAACTATTTAATTCTCGGCTTGGGTGATGTGTATTTAACTGCACCATGTGCTGTGCCAATTGATCCACGCCATCGTTTACTCAGTTCAAAATATAATCCAGCACGTACCTTTACCGCAGAGGGAACGGTTGGGATTGGTGGTATGTACATGTGTATCTACGGCATGGATTCACCAGGCGGCTATCAATTGATTGGGCGTACTTTGCCAATTTGGAACAAGTTTAAGAAAAACAAACAATTTGGTGATAAACAATGGTTCTTACAATTCTTTGATCAAATTAAATATTTTGAGGTGACAGAAGAAGAACTGAATCAATGGCGCGCTGACTTTGAAAATGGTCGTGCTGAGATCAAGATTGAAGAAACAGAGTTCGATTATGCGGATTATGTAAAATTCCTAGAGAATGAAGCTAAAAGTATTGCCGAGTTTAAAGTTAAGCAACAACAAGCATTCACAACTGAAGTGGATCGCTGGAAAGAGGAGTTTGCTGCTCAGCCTGAAGAACAGATTCAAGAAAATAACCATGCTGATTACAGTCATTTAGCATCATTAAATGCATCGATGACAGGTAATATCTGGAAAATTTTTGTTGAGCATGGTCAAGAGGTTAAAAAAGGTGAAACTGTTGCTATTATTGAAGCAATGAAAATGGAACTTCCTGTTTATGCAGAAGAAGATGGCATTGTAAAAGCCATTATTTGTAGAGCAGGGCAAACCGTACATAGTGGTGAACCATTGGTGTATATGGAATAGGGTGGAATGAAAGAAATAAAAATAACAACAAAAAGCTCAGACAATTTGTCTGAACTGGTTTACCAACGCATCAAGAATGATATCTTTGATTTTAAGCTGATGCCAGGTGAACGTTTCACTGAATCCGAAGTTGCAAAAGCTTATGATGTAAGTCGTACCCCAATCCGACAAGCATTATATCGTTTGCAACAAGAGGGTTATGTTGATGTGAGTTTCCGTAGCGGTTGGCAAATCCGACCGCTCAATTTTCGATATTATGAAGAACTTTATGATGTGAGGATCGTATTAGAAAAAGATTCGATTCGTAAACTTTGTCAGATGGATCATCAAAATTCGGTTGAATTATCTCTTTTAAAAGATTTATGGTTGATTGAACCTCATCAATACCTAAAAGACATTAAACAACTGTCACAACAAGATGAAGATTTCCATTGTGCTTTAGTTCGTGCCTCTGGAAATAATGAAATGGCGAGAATTCATCGTGATTTGAGTGAACGAATTCGTATTATCCGTCGTTTAGACTTCTCAAAAGATTATCGCGTTGAAGCGACCTATCAGGAGCATCAGAAAATACTAGGTTATATTTTTAATCGTAAAGTAGATGAAGCCATTCAAGCGATTGAAGCACATATTATGCAAAGTCGTGATGAAGTGAAAAAAATTACTTTACAGATGTTGGATTCGAGTCAGTTTTATTAAGATTAGAGTATGGTGAGCAATAAGGATTTTTATGGATAACTGGCATTATGCCGTTGTAGCTTCAATTGTGACTATACTTGGAATGAGTTTAATTTCATTTCTCAAACTTTTTAAACTATGGAAGGCTTCCTTAAGTATTTTTTTATTTCTAGTATAGGGTTTTGTATCATTGGAGGATTAGGTAGGAAATCTGAAAATCATGGCTTTGATGGTGCATGGGGAAAACATGGTATATTGATGGAGTTTATGAATCTAGAAATAATTATGGTTAGTTTAGGCGTGGGTGTTTTTATAACACTATTATTTTTCTTAGCTATTGTTTTTTCTGATAATAAATAATATTTAGTTTTTGCTAGCTCATTTTTATAAATCTATATCACATGTTTAAATGAACTTCACAAAACTCTATTTTCTATGCCTAATCCTGCATAAAACTAACATCTTTCCTGAATTTTCTATTTAATAATAAAGATCAAATTTAGAATCATCAGATGACACATGATGAATAACCAAATACTTAGCTCACTGTTTTTAAAACTTGTTGCTAAAGAAGGCTTCTTTGCTACGTCAATAGATGGCATCACTTTGATGCGTGTAGATCACAACACACCACCATTAGCCGTATTGCAAGAACCGACCTTAGTTTTTTGTTTTACAAGGCAGTAAACGTGGTTATATCGGAACTGAAACCTATGCATTTCAGCAAGGCGAATGCCTTATCGTCTCCGTGTCTATGCCATTTGATTGTGATACGGTAGCGAGTCCTGAATTGCCTATGATTGCAGTCAGCATGAAACTAGAGGCGGATACGGTAAATGAGTTGTTGGCAAAAACATATTTTGAAGATGAGCAATTTAAACCCCTCACCACAGGCATGAGTGTAATTCAATATGATCAAACCATTTCGAATGTATTGATACGACTATTAAAAACTTTAGGTTCAGAACAAGACTGCTTGATTTTAGGTGAACAAATTAAACGAGAGTTATTGTATCGAGTGATTCAACATTCGGGTGCAGATGCTTTAACAGGATTAGTAGTTCAAGGCAATTTACGACAGATTTATAAGATTTGTGAATATATTCAACATCATTTTACAGAGAAATTAACAGTGGAAATGCTTGCTGAGCAAGCCAATATGAGTATTTCTGCGTTTCATAAAGCATTCAAACAAGTCACATTACATTCACCTTTGCAGTATCTCAAAGTCACGCGGTTGCATAAGGCAAAACAAATGTTGCAAAACGAAAACCAAAGCGTTGCTCAAGCAGCTTATGCTGTTGGTTATCAAAGCTCATCTCAATTTAGTCGAGAGTTTAAAAAGCAGTTTGGTTTTTCTCCTAATCAAACTGAAGTAAATATAGATAAGGAATGAGTAAATCATGAATCAAAATAGTAGTGAACAAATGAAATGTATCGAAATTACTCAAGCTGGCGGTCCTGAAGTTCTAAAAGTTGTACAAGGTAAGAAACCTGAGATTAAAGAAGATGAAGTACTAATTGAAGTCCATGCCACAGGCATCAATCGCCCTGATATTTTGCAAAGACAAGGGTTGTATCCGATGCCGAAAGGTGTAACGCAAATTCCAGGATTGGAAGTTGCTGGCATCATTTCAAAAATTGGTTCAAAAGTAGAAAAATTTAAAGTCGGTGATAAAGTCTGCGCGCTGACTAACGGTGGAGGATATGCAGAATACTGTGCTGTCCCAGCAAATCAAACTTTAGTGATTCCAAAAAATCTGAGCTTTATTGAAGCAGCAGCTATTCCAGAAACTTATTTCACAGTATGGGCAAATCTATTTCAGATCGGACAGTTAAAAAAGAATGAAACCGTGTTAATTCATGGAGGAGCGAGTGGAATTGGTTCTACAGCGTTGAGCTTATGTCATGCGATGGGTATTCAAACTTTTTCCACAGTGGGAAGTGAAGAAAAAGTAGAAAAATTAAGCTCAATTTCGACGGTTATTAATTACAAGACACAAAATTTTGAACAAGAAATCTTATCACTCACAGATCAGCAAGGTGTAGATGTGATCTTAGATATTATCGGTGCTGCTTACTTTAATCAGAATCTGAGATTGCTAAAAAGAGATGGGCGACTGGTAATTATCGGATTTATGGGCGGTCGAAAAGTAGATGGCTTTGATATTCAAGAACTCATGCTCAAACGCGCTGTGGTGACTGGCTCAACGATGCGTGCTCGCACCAATGATGAAAAAGCAAAAATTACCCAAGAATTGGAGCAGTTTGTTTGGCCACTAATCGAAACAGGTCAATGTAAACCGATTATTTATAAGACTTTTGCTTTTGAAGAGGTTGCTGCAGCACACCAATGTTTGGAAAGCAGTGAACATATTGGAAAAGTCGTACTCGAAATTAAATCGTAATTTTGCCTAATCGTATTCATTCTATGCCTATTTATACATCAAGCTTGAGAATGATCACTTGGAAAAGCAATATGTAAATCAAACATATCCTACGAGGAATTTGAACATGACAACAAATACAGATGATCGTAACCCAACTCCAGATTTAGCTGAAGATAATGCTTTTTTTCCATCACCTTATTCTCTAAGTCAGTATACGGCTCCTAAAACTGACTATGACGGAACTACATATCCAAATCCATATCAAGGCGATAAAAAGATCCTCATGATTGCAACGGATGAACGCTATATTCTGATGCAAAATAACAAGTTCTTTTCTACAGGAAATCATCCAGTAGAGATGTTGTTACCGATGTTCCATTTGGATAATGCTGGTTTTGCCTTTGACGTTGCAACACTTTCAGGTAATCCAGTTAAACTGGAAATGTGGGCAATGCCAAAAGAAGAGCAAGTGGTTTTGGATACCTATCACAAGTACGAAAAACAACTGAAATCTCCACTTAAATTGGCAGATATTTTAGATCAGGCTTTAAGCAGTGACTCACCTTATGCTGGTATTTTTATACCAGGTGGACATGGGGTTTTGGCTAAAATCCCCGAAAGTAAAGAAGTTAAGGCTTTATTAAAATGGGCAGTAGATCATGACAAATATGTTATTACTTTATGTCATGGTCCAGCTTCTTTATTAGCAGCCGCAGTTGGTGAAAGCCCAAATGATTATATTTTTAAAGGCTATCAAGTCTGTGTTTTCCCAGATTCATTAGATAAAGGTGCCAATATTGATATTGGATATATGCCTGGACAATTGCCGTGGCTCGTCGGCGAAAATCTTGAAAAGCTTGGTGTGGAAATCCTAAATAAGGGAATCACAGGGCAAGTTCATCAAGATCGAAAACTGTTAACGGGTGATAGTCCCTTAGCCTCTAATAATTTGGGGAAACTTGCTGCTGAAACTTTATTAGCTGATCCAAGTCTTAACGCATAATCTTTTTTTTATGAGTTTAAAGCCCAATCTTATATTGGGCTTTTTCTTGAGAAAAATATAAAACCTGTAAGCTAGCTGACAAATCATGTCCGCAATCTTGATTATGTTAGAAAAGTAGCAAGATATAATTAAATAGTTAGAGATCATCAATGAAAATATGTATTTATGGTGCAGGCAGTATTGGATGCTATCTTGGCGGTAGATTGGTTGCTGCTGACTATGACATAGATTTTATTGTTCGTCCTAGAGTTCAGCAAGAACTTCAAACTTACGGTTTAACTGTTTCCGATTACACAGGATTTAAGCAAACTATTTCTGTAAATCAATTACAAATGAGCATTGATCCCAATGTAGTAGCTCATGCTGATATTGTCTTTGTTTGCGTAAAATCAACATCTACTGAACAAGTAGCCCTTGAATTAAAAGATATTTTAAAGAAAAAGACCATTATTATTAGTTTTCAAAATGGCTTAAGTAATGTTGGAATTCTAAAAAGAATTTTAACAGACCACATTATACTCGAAGGAATGTTACCTTTTAATGTCGCAGCTTTGGGGAATGGTCGTTTCCATCAAGGAACAGATGGTGCATTGTATGTAAAAAGCCATGAGCAATTAGCTGAACTCGTGCTTGCATTTCAAAAAGCAAAGCTAGAATTTCAGTTAGAACAAGATATGCAAGCTGTACAATGGGCAAAATTATTATTGAACTTAAATAATTCAATCAATGCGTTATCCCAACTTCCACTGAAACAAGAATTATCTATTCGAGAATATCGTCAGTGTTTGGCACTTGCTCAATTAGAAACCTTAAATCTATTAAAAATAGCCAAAATCAAACCAGCAAAACTGACTCCAATTCCAGCACAATTTATTCCTAAAATTTTAAAACTACCCAATCCTATATTTAAGATTATCAGTAAGAAAATGCTCGCGATTGATCCACTTGCGCGTTCTTCGATGGCTGATGATTTAATGGTTGGAAGAAAAACTGAAATCGATTGGATTAATGGTGAGGTTGTTAATTTAGCTAGACAGTTGAATCTTACAGCACCAATTAACCAAAAATTAATTGAGCTAGTCAAACAGGCAGAATCAGAACCGAAAGTATGGTCTGGATCAAAACTTAAAGCACAGTTAACACAATTGTGATTCGATTATGCATAAAAAAAGCGTATAGCATCACTATACGCTTTTTTGATAAAAATCTTAGATTAGACTGTTTTTACAGCATCTTGAGGGGCAAATTTCGTAATTAATACGCCGAATATAGTCGCGAAGATATACATGAAAATGGAATATACCGCGGCAGGCATCGCGATGGTGGTACTTGCCATAATGGTGAGAGCAATCGTCATGGCTAAAGTGCTGTTATGAATCCCGATCTCAAATGCACATGCACGTGCTTGATATGAACTAATGCCTAACATTCGTGGCACGAAATATCCAACCATTAAACTAATAGCACAGAATAGTGCGGTTGCTAAACCAATCTGTCCCAAATAATCTACCAAGTTGCTTCGCTCTTTGATAATTGCGCCTAGAATGATAATCAGCAGAAAAACCACGGCAAAGATTCGTACAGGAGGATTCAGTTTTTCAGCAACATGCGGTGCATAATGACGAATAATCATTCCGATGCATACAGGCACTAAAATAATCAGAAAAACTTGTAAAACCTTAGTAAATTGCAGACCGACTTGCTGTCCTTCATTCATAAAATGTAGAATCGAAAAATTTACAATTAAGGGTAGGAACACCGCTGCGATAATAGCGTTAATA
The DNA here is from genome assembly GCF_001767535.1 of Acinetobacter sp. GWC1_38_13. NCBI lineage: Bacteria > Pseudomonadati > Pseudomonadota > Gammaproteobacteria > Moraxellales > Moraxellaceae > Acinetobacter > Acinetobacter sp. GWC1_38_13. Next base: position 21,396 of record NZ_MELG01000021.1, read on the forward strand.
GCAGTTAAAGTAATATTAAGTGCAATATCACCTTTATATAAATAGCTAAATAAATTGGCTGTCGTACCGCCAGGTGATGCAGCCAATAGCATCAAACCGACTGCTAAAAGCGGTGGTAAAGCAAGTATTTTACAAATGAAAAACGCTATCCCTACTAATAAAATGAGTTGGCAGAACAATGCAATTAAAACAGCTTTAGGGTGTTTGCTGACTCGCGCAAAGTCTTTAAGTGTTAGTTCTAGCCCCATACCTGCCATAACGATGGCTAAGGCAATAGGTAAAAATATTGTGATCAATCCTGAATCCATAAACCGTGCTTTCCTAAATGAATTTTATTTTGATAAATAATTGATATCGTTTTAAAAGTGACCATCATCGCGTACAAATCAAAGATGATCTAAGTTTCGATCTAGCACTTTAAACATATATTTATTTGAAAATCTGTCAACTACACGACAATTGATATTTTTATGTGAATTTCTAATAACTAAAAAGGCAAGTACAACTCGTGTACTTGCCTTTACTTTAAACTGACTTATCGAGATAAATAAGCTTTTTTAAATTTTAAAAGAAACCCGCTGGTTTAGTTGAGTAGCTCACCAATAGGTTCTTGGTTTGTTGGTAATGGTCTAACATCATGCGATGGTTTTCACGACCAATACCTGATTTTTTGTAACCACCAAACGCTGCATGAGCAGGGTAAATGTGATAACAATTTGTCCATACACGACCCGCTTCTATTGCACGACCTGCACGGTATGAAGTGTGTGCAGAACGTGACCAAACTCCAGCTCCTAGGCCATAAATGGTTTCATTGGCAATTTTGATTGCTTCATCAAAATCTTTGAAAGTGGTCACTGACAATACAGGTCCAAAAATTTCTTCTTGGAAAATTTGCATACTGTTGTGTCCTTTGAACACCGTCGGTTCAATATAGAAACCTTCACCAACTTCTTGACGAGCACCACCACCTACAAGTACTTCAGCACCTTCCTCGCGACCTGTGCTGATACAACGTAGGATTTTCTCTTGCTGTTCTAAGGAAGCCTGAGCGCCAACCATGGTTTCAGTATCTAATGGATGACCCAACTTAATTCGTTTAACTCGCTCGATTGCTTTTTCTAAAAACTTATCTGCGATACTTTCTTGAATTAAGGCACGAGAAGGACAAGTACATACTTCACCTTGATTCAATGCAAACATTGCAAAGCCTTCTAGCGCTTTATCAAGATAATCATCATCTTTGTCCATCACATCTTCAAAGAAGACATTTGGTGATTTACCCCCAAGCTCCAAGGTGACTGGAATAATATTCTCAGTTGCATATTGCATGATGAGCTGACCGACTTGAGTAGAACCAGTAAATGCAATCTTCGCAATACGGGGACTAGTTGCTAATGGTCGACCCACTTCAGCACCAAAACCATTAACAACGTTGAGAACACCTGGTGGAAGTATGTCTTGGATAAGTTCTAAGACCAGTAAAATACCCACAGGTGTCTGTTCTGCTGGTTTTAAAACAATACAGTTACCCGCCGCGAGTGCTGGTGCGAGTTTCCAAGCCGCCATCAAAATCGGAAAGTTCCAAGGAATGATTTGACCTACAACGCCTAAAGGCTCGTGAAAGTGGTAGGCAATCGTATCTTCATCAATCTCTGAAATTCCGCCTTCTTGTGCACGAATACATCCAGCAAAATAGCGGAAGTGATCTATCGCTAACGGGATGTCCGCGGCTAAAGTTTCACGTACTGGTTTACCATTGTCCCAAGTTTCTGCAACTGCAAGAAACTCAAGGTTTTGTTCCATACGATCCGCTATTTTTAATAAAATATTTGAACGCGTTGTAGCAGAGCTTTTATTCCATTCAGCTTTTGCTTTATGTGCTGCATCGAGAGCAAGTTCAATGTCTTCAACTGAAGAACGAGGGATCTTTGTAAACACTTTGCCATCGACAGGTGAAACATTATCGAAGTATTCTCCTCTTACAGGAGCTACCCATTGACCGCCAATAAAGTTCTCATATTGAGATTTAAATTGGACTTTTGAACCAGGTTGGTTAGGATCGATGTAACGCATATATAAATTCCTTTGCTTATAATTGATTTAACGATCTACAGCTTTGGTATAAGGTACTTTTGTACGTTATTTCTTTAGGATATAAGTGCGAAGGTTGGAGAAAGGTTGGAAACCATGATCAAGTGTGAGGGATACACAAATGTTTACAAAACAAGAGTTATTGCAACATCGTTCGTCCGTTGATCAGCTAAAAAAACAAAGTAGTCTGTCGCCACAAAATGCTGAAAAACTTGGTCAAAGTATTGCGAGTTCATGGCAGCGATCTGTTTCGTCCTCGATTCCTAAAGAACGCTTAGCAGCACCACTATTAAGTCAAAATAAAAAGAACAAAAGCAGTTTGGACCTAGCACTTGAGACCTGTTCCGATGAACTAAGTCATATTGCAGAACAATCCTCAATGGTTATCGCGGTAGGTGACGTTGGAAGTACGATTATTTGGACTGCATCTAGTAATCAAATGCAAAGTGCAGCTGAAAAAGTGCATTTTATTGCAGGTGGGCAGTGGGCTGAAGATATGGTCGGAACCAATGCTCTAGCACTTTCTTTAAAAACTCAACAATCAAGTTGTGTGTTCTCAAATGAACATTACATGGAGTCTATTCATGATTGGGTGTGCTATGCAGCACCAATTTTAGACCCGTATTCAAAACAGGTATTGGGTGTCGTTGATTTATCTACGACATGGAAAAAACACAATACACTTGGTGTATTAGCTGCTGAACGATGTGCATCTATTATTCAAACTGCTTTAATCGAACAACAGCGCCAACGTTTATATATTCGTGCCTTTGCCACGCCTCAAATTATTTTTAACCATAAATCATTGGTATTAACTCCAAGACAGGTCGAGATATTAGTCATTTTAGCCTTATGTCCAAATGGCTTGAATTTAGAAAATTTACATCAAGCATTATATGGTGAGCGTAAGGTGAGTATCGGTACGCTCAAAGCAGAAATGTCTCAACTACGGGATATTTTAGGTGGTATGTTGGGTTCTCGCCCATATCGTCTACTGGCTGATGTTGAAGCTGATTTTTTATCAGCAGAGCAGGCCTTAGATGCAGGTTATGTCGCGTCTGCACTTCAATTATATAAAGGTGTTTTCCTCTCTAAAACTGAAAGTCCATTTTTATGTGCATGGCGTGATTGTCTTGAGTCTCGCTTAAGCGATGCGATTTTCAAAACTAAAGAAACAGACCTACTCCTTAAACATGTGGCCCATTTCCCAGAAGCAATCGATGCTGTAGAACGTCTAATGGAATTGTTCCCGAGCGAACATCCTGCACGCTTATCTTTGAGTAAGTTTAAAGACGTATATTGATTGAATATTTGAAATTAGGATTGTCTAGCGTTAATTAAAAAATGAAATTTACTTTGCCTGAAAAAGAACTCGCTATTCTGTAGAAAGATTAAAAAATTAAATAAATAATTGTTTACTTTGAATTTTAATTTATATAAAAAAGTGGGAATATAACCATTTTAATATTCCCACAAAAAAGTAAGCCAAGTCTCGGAGTTCTGGCTTACTTTTGAGAGGAAAGCGTTATAAAGCAGCTTTAAAAATTTCTACAACTTGAGCATGTGTTGCTTTACGTGGGTTGGTCAGCATACATGCATCTTTTTGAGCATTTTCAGCCATTATTGCCAAGTCCTCAGTTTTTACACCAAGTTCGGTTAATCCTGATGGGATGCCAATTGATGATGAGAGTTCACGAATTGCATCAATTGCGGCAAATGCAGCTTCTGTTTCAGTGAAACCTTCAACATTAACGCCCATTAACTCTGCAATTTTTGCATAACGATCTTGGCAAGCGATTAAATTAAATTCGCATACATGTGGTAAAAGCACCGCATTACATACGCCATGAGGAAGATTGTAGAACCCACCAAGCTGATGTGCCATTGCATGGACATAACCTAGAGATGCATTATTAAATGCCATACCCGCTAGATATTGTGCATAGCTCATTGCATCGCGTGCTTCGATATTTTCACCATTGGCTACAGCAGGGCGTAACCATTGACTGATCATAGTAATGGCTTTCTCAGCACAGGCATCTGTAATTGGATTTGCAGCAGTAGAGACATAAGCTTCGACGGCATGAGTTAATGCATCCATTCCTGTAGCTGCCGTTAAACCTGCAGGTTTTGCAACCATAAGCTTAGGGTCATCAATTGCAATCAGAGGTGTACAACGCCAGTCTACAATTGCCATTTTGACATGAGTATCCGTGTTGGTAATGATGCAGAAACGCGTCATTTCTGAGGCTGTACCTGCTGTAGTATTGATTGCAATCAAGGGAGTCATCGGAACTGTACTTTTATCAATTCCTTCATAATCACGAATATGTCCGCCGCCAGCGGTAACTAAACCAATTCCTTTTGCACAGTCATGAGATGACCCACCACCTAAAGAAACAATAAAGTCACAGCCATGATCATTGTAGGCCTGTACACCATTATGAACGTTAATATCTGTTGGGTTAGGCTCTGCACCTGGAAAGATGTGGCTATCTACACCAGCTTCTTTCAAATATCCTGAAATAGTATCTGCTACACCAAATTTAAATAGACCTTCGTCTGTAACGATTAATGCTTTTTTTGCACCGAGATTTTGTGCTTTCGTTCCAATCTCTTTTGCACAGCCTGGACCAAAGAGAGAAACGCAAGGAATATAAAAACCGTTTGTTTGATCTGCAATATTTTTAAAAGCCATGGAGTGATTCCTTCTTCCATTTTCCATTGTTTGTTATTCAGGTGAGTTACACCTTGAACTTAGTATGGAGTGCTTAAAAAAATTTCCTACCTACCAAATACCTACCAAAATATTGTTTTAAAAATAAAAGGGATACGCTACATAAAGTTGAGTATCCCTATACAAAGTTTAAGTCTTTAGAATTTATGAGTGTAGTTTACAAACATGCGATCCTCACCAAAATCATTTCCATGCTTCACATCATAATCAATTCGAATATATTGCAATGCCAAACCTTTGAGATAGGGCTGTTGAAAAGCATAGTTCAAGATAATATTAGACTCACTTTCATGATTTTTTTTACCATCAGCCGTTTCGAAATCCCCACCATAAACATATTTTACGGCTGCATTAAAACCAGGGATATAATCTTTAAAATTATAACCATAAATAAAATGATATGACTTTTCATCTTTCTTAAAGAAACCTGTAGCATTCCAATTAATGAAATATGTTTCAGGAAGAAAACCATCTGGTAATGGGTAGGCAGATTCACCAATAATTTGCTGATAGCCTAAACCAAAAGTATGATTATTTACTTTCAATGTTTCTAATAAACCAATATTTTGTGCATCAATATTAAAATCATTTCCATCTTCTTGAGCATTAAAATATTTAAATTTTGAATTAAGCACATAATTTTTACCTTTCAAATTATGCTCTAAACCCAAATAATGTTTATTGTATAAATCCTCCATGTTGCCATAATAATATTCTCCCTTTAAATCAGGGGAGAACTGATAGCGTAAATCAATATAATTTAAGCCATCTGAGTATTCTGTCTTTCCATTTGAAGTAAAAGAGAATTTACGAAAATCTTCTTCATTACGAGGGGATACTTTTTCAACACGACCTATTTCTGCGTAAAGTTGATCAGTTAATTGTGACTTAAGGTTTGCACCCCAATAAGATGTTAAGAGCTGACGACTGCTATCTACGGCAGTAACAGGTAAGTCTAACCAAAGCTCACCAACACTCAACAAGGTTTGGTCATAACCCAATTTTAAGGTGGCGCCGTGTTTTAAATAATCGGAAGCTTGTGATTGAGTCGCTTTATCAAATGGTAATACCGTATCAGCCACATGTTTATCTGAACTTAATCTAACAGCATATTGAACGGAAGCATCCACACCGATTGTCAAAGGTTTTTCAGCAATACTTAATGGTGTCTCAAGCATTCGTGAGTTATAAAATAAAGAGGCAGCTTGAGACCAACTTCCAGTATCCTTTAATGCTTCATTCTCAAAATTACGATTGATGTAGGCATTTTTTAAGGTAAATTTCCATTCTTCTTTAGCGCTTTCATTATCAGCCCAAAGTGAAGTTGAAACTAATCCACCTAGGAGTGAAATAGAGGACAAAATAAGCTTATTACATTTAAATGTATGCATTTTTTAATTTCCATCCTGAGTTGAGTTGCGCCAATCCTCGGCGCAACATTACTTATTGCTGGTTGACTGAAGCTTGTGTTTGAAGAGTTGATTTTGAACTTTCAGGTACATTGACCGAGACTTTTAGATTGACGAGGAAGATCGCAAATGCAGCAATCACACCTGGAATTGCAATTGCTAAGAAGTTCATTTGATGAGGTAGTTCAAAAGTGAGCAATGCACCTGTAAGTACAGGTCCGATAATTGCACCTATACGACCGATACCTGATGCCCAGCCCATACCTGTTGAGCGAACAGTAGTTGGATAAAATTGTGCAACGAAAGTATATAGAAGAATTTGTGAACCGATCGTTGCTGCACCTGCTAAAGCAATTAAGCTATAGAGAACAATTTGAGGACTGTTGAATCCCAATAGTATTAAGGCAGCAGCTCCGATTACAAACATTGAGGTAATGACGGGTTTTAAATGGAATCGATCTGCTAAAGCACCGCCTCCAATTGCACCAACCATACCGCCAATGTTCAATGCAAATAAGAACAGCATACTTGCGCCTAAAGAATATCCTGCTTGCAACATCAATTTAGGTAACCAACTTCCCAATGCGTACACCATTAATAGGCACATAAAGAAAGCGATCCAAAACATGAATGTACTAAATGCACGACCATCTTGGAAAAGGGCTTTTACTGGTGCTTCATGATGAATATTTTCATTGAAAACCAATTGAGTATTTTGATGAATGTCTTGTGTAGGTAGCAGCTTATTGATGATCTGTTTAGCTTGTTCTTCCTTTCCAGATTTGATCAGAAATGCCAATGACTCAGGTAGGAATTTCCAAATGATAGGCAACATTAACAATGGAATCCCTGCAATCAGGAACATGATTTGCCATCCCATATCTTTTACCAACCAAGCACCTAATAATGCTGAAGTCATACCACCAATAGCATAGCCACTAAACATAATTGCGACTAAAGTACTTCGAATTTTTTTAGGTGCATATTCCGTCATTAATGCAACAACGTTTGGCATTACGCCACCTATACCTAATCCTGCTATGAATCTTAAAATTGCAAATTCAACGGGATTGGTTGTAAAAGCCCCTAGAAATGTAAAACCACTAAATAAAGTGACACAGATCATGATGGTTTTCTTTCTTCCTAAACGATCTGATAATGTACCGAATATCATTGCACCAAACATCATTCCAAATAGGGCAGCACTTGCTAATAATCCTGCTTGAACAGCCGTTAATGACCATTGCTGCATTAATAATGGTAATGCAACACCGTAAATAACCAAATCATAGCCGTCGAAAATAATAATTAGTAAGCACCAAACTAAAACCTTCCAATGAAATAAACTAAATTTTGCATTATCAATTGTTTCATTGATATTTACTTTTTCCATATACATCCTTCACCTCCAATTTGTGAAGCTTTGTTTTATTAATGTTTAAACTATTTTGTTATGGAGATTCAGTCAAAAACTAAATTGATATATCTTTATGTCTTTAAGGTATTGAATTTATTATTTTCTATCTAAATTTTAGACGACAAAAAGCAGAGTATTTTATACTCTGCTTTTTATAACAATAGGTATATTAAATAAATTGATTTATATACTGATTAAACTCAACAGGCGCTTCAACGTTTGAAATATGCGAAGCATTAATTTCAACCAACTGAGCATTTGGTATGTGTTGCAACATCCATTCAGCATCTGTAACTGTGGTCACAGGATCATGAGTTCCTGCAATAATTAAAACAGGTATCATGATTTGTTTTAGTTCATCACGAAGATCCGCTTTAGCCAAAGCCTCACAACAATTGGCATAGCCCAGTGCACTGCCAGCACTTAAGTCGTTACATAGGTGGCTACCAACTGAAGGATGACTTTGGAGAAAGGGATCGGTAAACCAACGAGATGCTGCGGTTGCAGCAATTGGTTCTAAACCTTGCTTTCGTACCAGTTCGGCACGATCTTGCCATGCTTGTTCCTGTCCAATCTTCGCTGCTGTATTGGCAACAATCACATGACTAAAACGAGATGGATAATGAATCGCTAACCATTGTCCAGTTAGTCCACCCATTGAAATTCCACAAAAGGCGGCTTTTTCAATCTTCAAATGATCTAGTAAAGCAATCACATCTTCACCTAACTGCTGCAAAGTGTAAGGACCAGTTGGAGTAGAAGATGAACCATGACCACGAGTGTCATAACAAATCACAAAAAAGCGATCTTTAAAAAAATTAAACTGCTGTTGCCACATCCCAAAATTCGTACCTAGGGAATTGGAGAACACCAGAGCAGGGGCATTTACATCACCAAAAGTCTGATAATGAATCATGACATCTGCGGATTGGAACATCGGCATTACTGTTCTCCTGTATCTAGATCAACACGCTGAATAATCAAAGCAATACCTTGACCCACACCGATACACATCGAACACAAAGCATATTGTCCCTTGATCTGTTCAAGTTGGTTCAGCGCAGTGGTCACTAATCTCGCACCCGATGCACCCAGTGGATGACCTAAAGCGATCGCACCACCATTTGGATTGATACGTGCATCATCATCTGCCAAACCTAAATCACGAGTCACCGCTAGAGCTTGAGCTGCAAAGGCTTCGTTTAACTCAATCACATCCATTTGTTCTAAAGTCAGATTGGCTTGTTTCAGTAACTTTTTGATTGCAGGCGCAGGGGCAAAACCCATAATGCGGGGTTCAACACCCACCGTAGTGGCTGCAATGATTTTGGCACGTGGCTTAAGTTGGTATTGAGCAACCGCATCATCTGAGGCTATCAATAGTGCTGCTGCACCATCATTAATGCCTGAAGCGTTACCCGCAGTGACTGTGCCATCTGCTTTCACCACACCTTTGAGTTTGGTCAATGCTTCAATCGTGGTCGATGCACGTGGGTGTTCATCGGTATCAATCACGACCACATCACCTTTACGTTGTGGGATCGTGACTGGAACGATTTCTTGTTTAAAAAAGCCTTTGGCTTGTGCT
>NZ_MELG01000022.1:0-2153 GCF_001767535.1 Acinetobacter sp. GWC1_38_13
CATTTCAGTACGAATATAGCCAGGGAAAATGGTTGAAACTTTAATTGGCGTATCCAACAACTCTGCACGAATGCCTTCCGCTAAATGTGCCACTGCTGCTTTGCTCGCAGCATAGGTCGACAAATGCTTCGGTAAACCGCGCATTGCACTCATTGAGGAGATCACCACCAAATGACCCTTATTTTGCGCTCTGAAGATTTCAACTGCTGCTTCGCACTGTGCCAATGCTGAAATAAAGTTGGTTTCCGCTGTGGCACGATTTACTTCAAAATGCCCTTTACCAATACGACGACCATCACCTACACCTGCATTGACAATAATCCGGTCAATTGTCCCAAATTCCTGCTGAAAAGCTTTAAAAACCGTAAAAACATCATCGTAATGAGTCACATCAAGACTTTTGATTTTGACCTGAATTGCAAACTGGCTTTGCAATTCTTGTTGTAAGGATTCCAAACGATCTAAACGGCGTGCGCACAATGCCAAATTGTAGCCTTTGGCTGCAAATTCACGTGCCATCCCAGCGCCTAAACCTGAACTTGCACCTGTAATTAAAATCGTCTTTGTCATTTCCTTCACCTATTCTTATTTATATCCATGTTAAGAGTTCAGCATCACGCGCTTTCAAATAATGATGCTCATTGAAACTGAGTAATTGCAAACGACCATCTGTCCAACGCAATGTGGTGATACTGGCATTGGCAATCGACCAATTCAGCGCAAAAATCTGTTTAGCATTCAAACCTAGAACCTTGCCAACCGCCACAGAAATCACACCACCTGAACTAAACACTACAGCCTGACGTGGTTGTGTGGCATCAATGTGCTGACATAAACCATGTAAAGCACCTTCTACACGTGTTTGAAAGCCTAACCATGTCTCATGATATTCATGGTCATATTGCTCTCCTATCCAGCGTTCAATCGCGCCATCAAAAATTTTGGCAAGATAAGCACGTGGATTGGCAATTAACTCAACATCCTGCTTCAATAACTCAGGTTGATTAAAACGTTCATCATATTTGGCAAATACTTGTTGATGATCAAACTCATTCCAAGCCGACTCTGTATGAATTGGTGCATCATCAAAACTTTGAGCCAAGGCCAATTGTGCTGTTTGCTGATGCCGCTGCATTGATCCTGCAAGCACCAAAGGATGTTCTTTCAAGGTATGTTTAAAAAAATCACCCACCACCTGCGCCTGTTGTTCACCTTTGGCTGAAAGCTGATCATAACTCGCAGCGCCAAATGATGCCTGCCCATGTCGTACCAAATAGATAGTGGTCATCGTTTTAAAATATCCTGTAATTTCGCTCCATATTCAGGAATTAACTGCTGTGCTTCAGCATTGTTTTGTGCAATTAATTTAAGTGCCCGAATATGTAAGGCATGAATCATGATCCAGAAATCCTTAAAGGCTGGATTATCGGTTTGCTGATGGTAATAACGATAATAAATCTGTTGAGCAATCACCGCCAAACGGAACAAACCAAATACTTCATAAAATGCCCAATTGGCAGGTTGCAAACCAGTTTTTTCCAAGTAGTAGTCCACCACCTGTTGACGTGTCAGCATGCCTAGTAGATTGGTCGGTTGACGACGACTAGACTTCATCAAAGCATCGTCATCTTCTTGAATCCAGTAGGCGAGAGCACTGCCTAAATCCATCAGCGGATCACCAATAGTCGCCATTTCCCAGTCCAGTACTCCGATCACTGTAGTTGGTTGTTGTGGATCTAAAATGACATTATCAAAACGCCAATCATTATGAATGACACAAGTTTTAGAATCCGCTGGAATATGTTGCTGTAGCCATTCCCGCACAAAGCTAAAATCAGGTACATTTGGCGTAAGCGCTTTACTATAACGTGCATCCCAACCTTCAACTTGACGGCGGCAATAGCCTTCGCCTTTGCCCAGTTTTTCCAGTTCTGTACCTTGATATGGCACTTGATGCAATTCAATTAATTTATCCAAAACATTCAGACACAACTGTTGAACTTGTGACTGATTCAATTGTAATTCTTTGGGTAAATTAGCTCGCGGAATGATGCCTTCAATCCGTTTCATGACATAGAAATCACAACCTATTACGTTCTCGTCCTGACACAATGCAACCATTTCAGGCAAGACAGGGTAGAACGGCTCAAGAT
>NZ_MELG01000022.1:2282-16721 GCF_001767535.1 Acinetobacter sp. GWC1_38_13
AGTATTGAGTGACTTGTGCTTGACCTTGCAGTTCAATACCTTGATCCTTTAACCACTTTTCAACAGCGGAAATATCCAATTCTTCACCGTGACGAACCTGACCGCCGATATCAATCATTGTCATTTTTTTATCCTTATTAACGACCATAGCCACGTTTTTTCAATTCTAATTTAGCAATCATGCCCTTATGCACTTCATCAGGTCCATCAGCTAAACGTAAACTACGAGCTTGATTGAAAAATGCAGTCAGCGGAGTATCGCGTGATACACCTTCACCACCGTGAATTTGGATCGCCATATCAACGACGTTTTGCAATACAGTCGGTGCAACGACTTTGATTGCAGAAATTTCGGTGAGTGCTGCCATATTGCCTAAGGTATCCATCTTATAAGCAGCATACAGCGTTAATAAGCGAGCTTGATCGATCTGCACACGGGCTTCCGCGACACGTTCTAAATTGCCGCCAAGTTTAAGAATTTCTTTACCAAATGCCTTGCGTGACATGCCACGATCAATCATGAGTTCTAACGCTTTTTCCGCTGCACCGATACAACGCATACAGTGATGAATACGACCAGGCCCTAAGCGCCCTTGAGCAATTTCAAATCCTTGACCCGCACCACCAATAAAGTTGCTCACAGGTACACGCACATTGTCAAAACTGACCTGTCCATGTCCATGCGGTGCATCGTAATCACCAAACACAGGCAACATCCGTTCAATCGTTACGCCTTGCGTGTCGATCGGTACCAATACCATTGAGTGTTGATGATGACGATCTTTGTTGGGGTCTGGCGTATAAGCCATAAAAATAATGATTTTTGCATTCGGATCACCCAAGCCAGATGACCACCATTTACGGCCATTCAGAACAATTTCATCGCCATCAATCACTGCCGTGGCTTGCATATTAGTCGCATCGCTCGATGCGACCGCAGGTTCAGTCATGCAGAATACAGAGCGAATATCACCATTCAGTAGTGGTTGCAGCCATTGTTGTTTTTGTTCCCGACTGCCATAACGCCATAGCAGCTCCATATTGCCACTATCAGGTGCATTACAGTTAAATACTGTCGGAGCCAGTAAACTTCGTCCTGTGAGTTCAGCAATATGTGCGTATTCCTGAACCGATAAACCCGCACCTAACTCAGCATCAGGCAAAAACATATTCCATAAGCCAGCTGCTTTGGCTTTCGCTTTGAGTTGTTCAAGTTGTGCTGGCCATTGCCATTTGGTCCAATCACCATCGACATTTAAACGATGTGTTTCATCCCAAAATGCTTTTTCTATTGGTTCTATTTCTTGTTGGATAAACGCCTGTGTGCGAGCAATAAAATCCTGTGCACGTTCAGATAATGCAAACATCATCATTTCCCTCAAGGTAAATATGTGGCGAAACTGAATTCGCTGCTTTACATCACCTTAAGCGAAAACTTATTATGAATGAAATGATTTTATTTTATGCAAAACTATGAATCAGATTCATAATACAAATCCATTGGAAGTGGGTAACTTCCTTCGTATTGATATCAATCTGTATCCACTTTTTATTGCGATTTTTGAGCAAAAAAGCATTTCTAAGGCCGCTCAACTTCTTTGTATTAGTCAATCTGCGGTCAGTCATGCTTTACAACGTTTGCGTCTGCAACTTAAAGATGAATTATTTGTGCGTAGTGGACAAAAAATGCTTCCCACACCTTTTGCCGAACAAATTTATCAACCGATTCAAACGGCGTTATCAACGATTCAAAATATTGCGATTCCACAACACGACTTTGATCCTAGCATGCTACAAAGCTTGAAAATCGCAATTCATGATGAAATTGAACCGATTATTTTTCCTCAATTAGTGCATCATTTTAGTCAACTCAATCTCGATATTCAGTTTTTGAGTTCCAAACTTGATCGAAAAAATATGCTGGCTGATCTTTCAGCACAACAAATTGATTTTGTGATTGATCTAGTACAACCCTATCAAGAAAATTTACAGTTTGAAAACTTGATTGAAGATCATTTTGTGGCGTGTACACTTCAAACAGAGATGGATTTATCTCTCTATTTATCCTCACCACATATCGGTGTGTCCTCTCGGCGAACAGGATTATTGCTTGAAGATATTTATCTCAATCGACAGCAACTTTCTCGACAAATTTTTATGCGCTGTCAGCACTATTCCACTGCCTTACAAGTCTTGGCTCAGTATCCTAAGGCGATTCTTACCATTCCTCATAGTATTTTAAAACATCTGCATTATGCGCAAGATTTAAAAATACATCAGTTACCCATCGAGCTGCCTAAAATTAAAATGGGGATGTATTGGCACGAACACGTCAGACAGAATCCTCGCCATCAGTTTCTTCGAAATGAAATTTTGAAAATTTTTTGAGCCTACCAAGTTAGCGTATTAAAACGCCAAACTTGGTGGTAGTTCAAATGGAAAGGAGGCTTAATGTGTTGCGATGCTTGGCTCATCATCACAATTCATCAAAAATGCTTTAGACAACATAAGACGAAGGATGTAGACAATCGCCGTCGCAAACACAATGTGTCCAATCTGATTAAAGATAAATGGCAGACACAATAGAATAAAAACCGTGATTGGATAAATCCAACGTCTCCATCCCTTTAAATAAAACGCTTCATAAAATAGCCATACGCAGGTGCTATAAACAACCAAACTTGCGGCAATAATCAAACCCATCATTTGAGCTGAAATTTCGGCATGTTTCGTTGAAACATCGACCGCAGCGGCTAATGCAGCCCCTAACACAGCAATACTAATAAAAATGAGAAAGTGCCCATAACCCCATAAAAATGGTTGTACACCACGGCGCTGATGGTGGTGATGACTGCGATCAAAATAAACCCACCACATCGCAAACATCATCAATAGCCCACCTACAATCAGAAAAATCTCTTCAAGATTCAGTACCTGATTCGAAAATGCATCTTGAGTGGCAGCAAAACATCCAATAATCGACTCACCTAATACGATAATCGTCAACAAACCATAACACTCCACAATATGATGTGGGTGCCAAGGTGTGATCGCATGTTTTTCGGCATAGAATGGTACTGCTAATTCACATATTACCAAGACTAGAAAGAGCAACGGACTAAGATGAATCGAACTAAAATTAGTAATCAACCAACCTAATTGAACTAATACAATGCCGATGGCATATCGATAGGCGGTTACTTTTCGCAAAGGATCATGTTTAGCGACACGAATCCACTGGGTCACCAAAGCCAACCGCATAATCACATAACCGATAATGATCATGTCAAAATTATGCTGCTGAAATACCGCAGGAATACCTGCCGCCATGACTAAAGAACCAGCCATTTGCACAAAGGTCAAACAACGATACAGCGTATCGTCATTGTCATAGGCTGAAGCAAACCAAGAAAAGTTCATCCATGCCCACCAAAGTGCAAAAAAACACCATAAAGTAGGTCGGTAAAGCATGCCACAAATGACCTTCGATCATAGCGTGATGCAGTTGTTGACCTGCAGTTGCAATCGCAACAACAAAAACCAAATCAAATAACAACTCCAAAGGGGTAGCGGCACGATGTGATTCTTGGGGATCTCGTGGGGCAAATGCCTTTAATGTTGTGTGGTGAAGTTTTTCAGCACTCATATGTTTTTTCTCTACGCTGTATTTTGTTCATCATTGCAAAGAAAATCCTTGAGAATGAAAGGGCAACAACGAGCATGATAAAATATTGTTGAAAATTTATTCATTCAAAAATTGCACAAACACACAAATTATGTAATCCTATGTACATATTTGGATGTTACCGTCCATACAGAATTAGTTTGACAAGGGGAGTAGCCTCCTCCAAGCCCAAGTGCATATCATGCCTTCGGTGTCAGAGTTTCGTCATTACACTTTGCAAAAAGTCGGACTCTGAGCATCACAGTACATTGTGATGTAGGCAAGACCTTGATCATGTTGAAACAGATGTTTTTTATTCATCTGGTAACTGGTCAAGGTTTTTTTATGCCCATTTGCCAGATAGGGAGTTGTGATGGACACTATCGGTAATATATGGCTATATGCCATCTTCTTTGGCATCGTCATCGTGATGCTACTGATCGATTTTTTGGGCTTTAAACAAAAGCAAAATCAGGATGTTCCAATTAAGCAAGCGGCTTATTGGAGTATTGCTTGGGTTTCAGTTGCGGTAATGTTTGGTGGTGGTTTGTGGTTCTATTTACAACAAACTGTTGGGGTAGGTATAGCCAACCAAAAAACCATGGAATACTTTGCAGGTTATTTGTTAGAAAAATCTTTAGCGATTGACAACGTTTTTGTTTGGTTAATGATTTTCTCTGCATTTGCGATTCCTTCTGCACTGCAACGTAAAATCCTACTCTACGGCGTATTAGGTGCCATCGTATTAAGAACCATCTTTATTTTTATTGGTGCATGGTTCGTTCAAGAGTTTTCATGGGTTCTTTACATCTTCGGTGCATTCTTGGTCTATACAGGTTTCAAATTCCTAAAAGGACAAGACGAAGAAACCAATATCGAAGATATCAAAACCTTAAAATGGTTACGCAAACATATGCGTATCACGCCACAACTTGAAGGTGAAAAATTCTTTGTTCGCCGTGATGGTTTGTTGTGGGCGACACCATTATTTTTAGTTCTGATTTTGGTTGAAGGTTCCGACGTTATCTTTGCGGTCGACTCAATTCCAGCGATTTTTGCGGTAACAAGTGATCCATTTATCGTATTGACTGCAAACCTAATGGCGATTTTAGGCTTACGCGCGATGTTCTTCTTGTTGGCTGGTGCGGCAACTAAATTGCATTACTTGCCATACGGTTTAGGGATTATCTTACTTTTTATTGGTGCAAAAATGCTGATGCTCGACGTGTTCCACATGCCGATTTGGATTTCATTAGGCTTCATCGTCCTCGTCTTAAGCATTACAGCTTACCTTTCTCTGCGTCATAACAAAAAACAGCTACAATCCTAAGCGAATCACTCAAGACATCTGAGCTTCAGATGTCTTGAGATTTAAAAACTAAAAATTAGACTGTACATTAAAAAAACAGATCAATATGATATGTCGGCTTTACGCTTTTATCTTTCTGATTAGAAACATAATAAACAAAGTTGGTTCGCCATGAAGGCGCTTACAACTAAATTAAATGAGTGGCAGATTATGCGTTCTAAAAAAATCAATCTCGTTGTCGTCCCGCTATTATTAACTGCATGTAGCCATAATGATGGTCCATTGATTCAAGATGTTTACAACAACCAATATGACTGCGCAGCTGACTGGAATACTGACACTTGTGAAGAAGAGAATAACAACGCGAGTAGTGGTTATTATGCAGGTAGTTATGGATCAAACCGTTATCTAGGACCACAATACTACCAAAATAATCGTGAGGTCTCGTTTAGAGGTCATACTTTACGACCTAGAAGCAATCTTAGTGTGGGACAACCCACCGTTTCAACTACGCTGAAAAGCTCTTCGTTATCTTCTCCAATCCGTGGCGGATTTGGACGTGGTGGCATGTCTTTCGGTGGTTAAATTAGAACAACAATATGAAAAGAAAATTATTTTCCCCACGTACCGATTGGCAGCTTGAACACCAAAAGATTGGTTTCGATTATTTTAATCTACCTTCATTGGACGGTTCTATTTATTGGTCGGAAGGTGTCGCCTACGAGTTCACGCTAAAACAAATCGAACAGTTGGAAGATGCAGCAAACGAACTTCATCAAATGTGTTTAGCTGTAGTAGGGGATTTAATTCAACGTGGTGATTATCCCAATTATTTCCAGATTCCACAGGCTGCTATTCCACATATTGAGCATTCATGGCGTCGGAATAATCCGATGCTCTATGGACGTTTTGATTTCGCCTATGATGGATTGCAGATCAAAATGCTGGAATACAATGCTGATACACCCACGGGTTTATTGGAAGCCTCTGTAGCGCAATGGCTATGGATCGAACAAGTCTCAGGCATTCCAAATCGAGATCAATTCAACAGCATTCACGAAGACCTGATTAAGCGTTGGAAAACTATTTTACCTCGGGGAAGCCATCTCTACTTTGCAGCTTGTCAGGAAGCAGGGAGAGAAGATTGGGGCAATTTAGAATACCTAATGGATACTGCCTTTCAAGCTCATTTACAGGTCTCTGAACTGTCAATGGAAAATATTGGTTGGAATGGTCAGAGTTTTGTAGATCTAAACAATCGACCGATTCAAAATCTATTTAAGTTATACCCTTGGGAATGGATTTGGGAAGAATCATTTGCCCAGTATCTTCAGCCAGAAACGAACTGGATCGAACCGTGTTGGAAAATGTTGCTCTCCAATAAAGCGATTTTAGTTGAGCTATGGAAGCGGTATCCAAATCACCCACTGTTGGTTGAAACCTATGCCTATGACCCTGAACAACACTTCAGTGGAAAATGGGTAAAAAAACCAATCTTGGCGAGAGAAGGGGCAAATATCCGTGTCTTGCAAGATGGTCAGGATCAGGGCGCTGCTTCAGGTAGTTTTTATTTTGATGACTATGACAAATATGGTTATGTGATTCAGAAGTGGGTCGAAACGCCGTTATTTTCTGGTCAGTTACCAACACTGGGGTTATGGATGGTCGGACATCAATGTGCAGGCATGTCGATTCGTGAAGACTGTTATGACATTATTGGCAATGATGCACATTTCGCAGCGCATTATTTTATAGAGTAAATCTAGATAACAATCATCAATCGGTCAGGATTTAATGAGATACATCCTGACCGTATCAAGTTTAAATCGTATGTGCTGCCACACGTTTCATATAAGACACTAAACGTGTAAAAAATAAAATTTGCAGAAAAATTGTAAAGGCTGACACACACCATTCATACCATATTGCAAATGCAGTCTGAGCCAATCCAAAATATTGATAGATCAGCAAAAGAACAACTCCAAAAACCACACCAGCAACCGTGGTTTGAATCAAGATCGGAAAGGAGAGGGCGGTGATCCGATTCAAAAAATTGATTCCCTCATCAGCACCATTGGCTTGATAGGTTCGTTGAATACCAATCAGCATAATCAATAAAGTTAAAATAGCTTCTAGGCTAATCACACGTACATCATAATAAGGTGAATACATCCCATAGTAATACACCACACTCACGACCAAAGCCGCAGCTAAATAATAATTTTTATAATGCTGTTTGCTCAAAGTATCTTCGGCAAGTTCATGTGCAAGTGCTTTGGTATTCCAAAAATACATGCTTATTTTTCCAAAAAGTATAATTATTGCTGACAATTTACTCATTTGAGCTTAAAAGTAAAGTGAATTGATTCAGATGATTAGTTCACTTCAATCCATTTTACTGCGTCAAAATATGAGAACAATCCAGTAAAATGATCAAAATCAGGTACAATCAACCGAAAAAAGTAAAATTGTAGGTTGTTATGACTTTGGCTACTCCCATCACGGTTGTTCGTGGTCGCTTCTTAGATATTCAAAACATAGTTTCACACGCGTCAGAGATCGCAGAGCAGGTTCGTTATATTGAGGATGGTGTTCTGATCACTGAACAGGGCAAAATTCGCTGGTTTGGCCCTTGGGATGCTGCTCAAGATCATCTTCCTACAGATGTTGAGATTCAACATTACCCAGAACATCTGATCATTCCTGGAATGATTGATACGCACATTCACTTCCCACAAACTGAAATGGTGGGTGCTTATGGAGAACAATTATTAAGTTGGTTAAATACCTATACATTTCCAACAGAAATCCAGTTTAAAGACAAAGCCTATGCACAAGAAATTGCCAAATTTTTTGTTAATGAACTACTCAAAAATGGTACGACCACAGCTTTAGTTTTTTGTACCGTACATCCAGAGTCTGTTGATGCCTTATTTGAAGCCGCAGAACAGCACCAAATGCGTTTAATCGCAGGCAAAGTAATGATGGATCGTCATGCACCTGAAGCGCTATGTGATAGCGCAGAAAGCGCTTATGTTGATTCTAAAGCATTAATACAGAAGTGGCATGGTCAAGGTCGCGCACTTTATGCGATTACCCCACGTTTTGCACCAACCTCGACACCAGAACAACTTGAACGAGCAGGGCAACTTAAAGCAGAGTTCCCTGATGTGTATGTGCACACACATTTAAGTGAAAATAAAGATGAAATTGCATGGGTGAAAGATTTATTTCCTCATCAAAATGGTTATCTTGATGTTTATCACCACTATGGTTTAACAGGTCAGCGCTCCGTTTTCGCACACTGTGTACATTTAGAGGATACTGAGTGGAAATGTATGCATGATACAAACTCAGCAATTGCTTTTTGTCCAACATCAAACTTGTTCTTAGGCAGTGGCTTATTTCCCTTAAAGAAAACATGGGATCAGCAAGTCAAAGTTGGACTCGGTACTGATATTGGTGCAGGAACTTCGTTTAGCCTATTGCAAACAGTCAATGAAGCCTACAAGGTACAACAACTACAAGGCGATAAATTATCCGCATATGAATCGTTGTACCATGCCACTTTAGGCGGCGCAAAAGCGCTAGATTTAGATGATAAGCTGGGTAACTTTACTGTAGGTAAAGAAGCGGATTTTGTAGTACTTGATCTTAAAGCAACGGCATTACAACAGTTGCGTCAATCACGTGCTAAATCCATCGAAGACAGTTTGTTTGCACTATTTACCATGGGCGATGACCGCAATATTGAGGCGACTTATATTTATGGACAAAAAGCCTATCAGCAAAACCAAAGCATTTAATTCAAAAAGCTTAGGACTTCTCTTATTGGCGATCGGATGTGCTGTCTTACTTCGACGAGACAGTCATTCCTCTCAAAATGATACATTTTCATCAGCATCAAAAGATGCATGAAAATTCATTTTGTTTTAAAATTCTCGTATTAACTCAAGATTTCGAGGTGTTGCAGGTCAACACCTTTTTTATTTTCCCATTTTTAAAGTTTTAGGAATCTATCGATGACTGTTGCAATGCGCGTAATGATTTCCAGTGAAGAGATCCAAGCCAAAGTGAAACAACTTGGTGACAAAATCAACGCACACTATGCTCAAAGTGATAAAGAACTGGTATTGATTGGCTTATTGCGTGGTTCAGTCATTTTCATGGCAGATTTATGCCGTGCAATTGAAAAGCCGCATGAACTCGACTTTATGACGGTTTCAAGTTATGGCGGTGGTACGGTTTCCACGCGTGATGTCAAAATATTAAAAGATCTAGATGGTGAGATTAACGGCAAAGATGTCCTCGTTGTCGAAGATATTATTGACTCTGGGAATACCTTGAGCAAAGTTGTTGAAATGCTCAAAACACGTAATCCAAATTCAATCGAACTATGCACTCTGGTGAGCAAACCATCACGCCGTGAAATTGATTTAGAAGTGAAATTCTTAGGCTTTGAAGTCGAAGATCGTTTTATTGTCGGCTACGGCCTAGATTACGATCAGAAGTACCGTCATCTCCCATTCATTGGAGAAATTGGTCTTTAATTGGCATGGGTTCTTAGCATTTTTTGATAACGATGCTGTCATAACTAAAAGCAGATTAAATATTGATAAGGTACGCTTGCGTACCTTTTTTTATACTTGAGCTTTCATCAAACACTGTTCAATTTTGCACAAAAATACGACATAAGTGGGCAATTGACTACAGACATTTCAAGGTGAAATCTAGCAGGATAAGACAAAATACTAATGTTAAAACAAGGAGAAAATACAATGTGGTCTCTGATTGTAGCAATCGTCGTTGGTTTCTTTGCGGGTTTGATTGCTCGCGCTTTGCATCCAGGAAATGATAAAGCAGGCTTTATAGTGACGACTGCGCTTGGTATCGCAGGTTCTTTACTCGCGACTTATGGTGGCCGACTGTTGGGTCTTTATGGCGATAATTCAGCAGCAGGATTTATTGCTTCTGTGATAGGGGCAGTGATTATTCTGTTTATTTATAATTTAATTATGAAAAAGACCTAATCAATCTGATAGCTCCCAAATTATTAACTTGAATTGGGAGCATCTGATGTCATAAACCTAGTTCTTTCCAAATCATTTGAATATCAGCGGCACTTCGCCCACCCACCATTTTTAAACCATTTGAAAAGATTAACGTTGGTGTACCATTCACACCCAATTTACGTCCTAAGCTCAGGTTTCTCTCAATTGGGTTTTCACATGTTTTTGCTTTCGGCTGAACATTTTTTTGCAACAAGTTTTTCCACGCTACACTTTGATTTTGCTCACACCAGACCTGCTTAGATACAGTGAGTGATTGTGCTTTTAATGGATAAATAAATGTATAGATGGTCACATCATTGAGTTTATCAAGTTCTGCTTCTAGCTGTTTGCAGTACGGGCAATTCGGATCTGAAAAAATAGCCAACTGACGTTTACCACTACCTTTTACCGTTTTAATTGCATCCTGAAAAGGAAGTTGTTTCCAATCAATAGAGTTTTGTTTGAGCACTAAATCCTTGGTCAGATTTTTCTGATCTTGTAGGCGAATCATAGATCCTATGAACATATGTTGTGCATTTTCATCCAAGTAAATAATTTGATTATCAAGATTGGCACTATACAAGCCTGACATTTCTGTTTTTTGGATATTTGTGATCTCCATATTTGGATACTGTTTGCTTAAATTGCTTTTCAATGTCTCAACATTCGCCATTGCTAGAGTAGACACTCCTCCCAACACAGCCAGCATTCCAATTTTTTTTAGCATAGCGTAACTCGAATAAAAGGTTTTCCGTATTGTACGCATATCATGTTTAAGGGGTAGCTGAGCTTACTGAGATACAACCAAACTTGAACTAAATACAGCAATGTTTCACGTGGAACATCATAGCGCTAAATTCGATTTGAAATGGATCACACTTTTACAAACACGCGAAGTAAAAAAGCGACAAAAATTATCACAGCACATTGATATAAAAACAAAAAATATATTAAAAGTAGAACGTTTGGTCGCTTTTTGAAATAATCTGATGATTCAAAAAACCGTGTTGTCCTTCATTTAAAAGAAACAAGGAGATGTTTTCTTTTGATGAACCATTTTCCTACAAACAACACTCATAAGTCTCGTTTTACGTTAGGTTGACCCCATGTATACCACTGAATTATTAGAAGAAGCCAAAACCTTTATGTTTCATATGCTCACTAAAGTAGTTGAGTATGGGGGATCTGATTTATTTATTACCGCAGATTTCCCACCGAGCATCAAGTTACAGGGTTTGATGCGCCCTTTAGGACAACAAGCGCTTACGGCAGAAAAAACCAAGTTGTTTGCTTATAGTTTAATGAATGACAAACAACGTCTAGACTTCGAAAATGATTGGGAATGTAACTTTGCCATTAATGTCCCGAATGTTTCACGGTTTCGGGTCAATGTATTTAAACAACAATTACAAATAGGCATGGTGATTCGAACCATTACGTCTGAAATTCCAACCTTTCAAAAACTAAAACTCCCAGAATCACTAAAAAATGTGATTATGGAAAAACGAGGTTTGGTACTGGTGGTTGGCGGAACAGGATCAGGAAAGTCAACCTCTTTAGCAGCCATGATTGATCATCGAAATGAGAACTCTGCTGGACATATCATTACCGTTGAAGATCCTGTTGAATACGTCCATAAACACAAAAAATCCATGATCACGCACCGTGAGGTTGGAGTTGATTGTCATACATGGCATCACGCGTTGAAAAATACGCTACGCCAAGCACCAGATGTGATTTTAATTGGTGAAATACGTGATACTGAAACGATGGAACATGCGATTGCTTTTGCTGAAACAGGGCATCTATGTTTGGGAACACTGCACGCCAACAATGCCAATCAGGCACTGGATCGTATTATTAACTTTTTCCCAGAGGAACGTCGCAATCAACTGTTGATGGATCTCTCATCCAATATGAAAGCGATTATTTCTCAACGTCTCGTACGAACTCAAGATGGTCAAGGACGTCGTGCCGCGATTGAAATCCTCCTCAATACGCCATTGATCGCAGACAATATTTTGAAAGGGCAATTCCATGTGCTCAAAGAGATCATGACCAAATCTCGTGAGTTAGGTATGCAGACCTTTGATCAGGCTTTGTTTGATCTGTATAACGAAGGTGCAATTAGTTACGATGAAGCATTGCGTAACGCCGACTCTGTCAATGAATTACGCTTGCAAATTAAATTAAAAAGTTCACGCCAAGATGGGATGCCCGTTTCAACCACTTCACTGAACATGGTCAAAGAGGAGGAAGTTGAAGAGCAAGAAGAAGCTTAATAATTTTGACACAAGAATAAAGCCTAGTTACCTGTAAAGTAACTAGGCTTTTTTATTATTTACCAATACAAAATGAACCGAAAATCTTACCCAACAAATCATCAGCACTAAAATCACCTGTGATCTCGCCCAAGGCATTTTGAGCAAGTCTTAATGATTCAGCAACCAATTCTCCTGCATTAAACACAACGAGTTGCTCACGCGCCTCTGCTAAATAGCGCTGAGTACGCTTCATTGCGTCTAAATGACGAGTTCTCGCAATAAAGGTATCTTCTTCTGGTTGGAAGCCAGCATGCGCTGTAATCGCATCTATCAATGCCTGAACACCCATATCTTGTTTTGCTGAAACACGAATATGACGGAAGCCCTGATAATCGCTTAATTCGGCCGCTTGTCCTGTCAAATCACATTTGTTTCCAATTAAAAGTAAACGTTTCGGCTCTAAATGTTCAGCAAAATATTCTTGAGCCAACAACAATGGATCATCGTTTTGGTTTAAATCATAAACCAGTAACAATAGATCAGCTTGTTCAATTTCTTTGATTGCTC
Source organism: Acinetobacter sp. GWC1_38_13 (assembly GCF_001767535.1). Lineage (NCBI taxonomy): Bacteria > Pseudomonadati > Pseudomonadota > Gammaproteobacteria > Moraxellales > Moraxellaceae > Acinetobacter > Acinetobacter sp. GWC1_38_13. Next base: position 15,138 of record NZ_MELG01000022.1, read on the forward strand.
GGCGGATCCCTTCACGTTCAACAATATCTCCTGTTTCACGCAAACCTGCTGTATCCGTCAATGTGATCGGTAACCCATTTAAACTAATTTTTTCATGCAACACATCACGTGTCGTACCAGCAATATCGGTAACGATCGCACGCTCATGTCCTGCGAGCGCATTCAAGAGGCTCGATTTACCAGCATTTGGTTTACCTGCGATCACAACCTGTAATCCTTCGCGTAACAACTGACCTTGACGCGCAGATTGTTGTACTGCCTTAACTGAATTTTGTACATCATCCAGCAATGCTAGAATCTTCCCATCCGCAAGGAAATCAATTTCTTCTTCTGGAAAATCAATTGCAGCTTCGACATGCAAGCGTAAATGAATTAATTTTTCTAATACTGTGTTGATTTTGGTGGAAAACGCACCTTGTAGTGAACGAACTGCTGAACGTGCGGCCGCTTGAGAGCTTGCATCAATTAAATCTGCAATCGCTTCAGCTTGTACTAAATCCATTTTGCCATTTTCAAAGGCACGCATTGAAAATTCACCTGCTTTGGCTGCTACAGCACCTAAGTCAAGTAATCGGGCAAGTAATGCATTTTGAATGACAGGACCACCATGTCCCTGTATTTCCACCACATCTTCACCTGTAAAGGAATGTGGATTTGGAAAACATAAGAGAATTCCTTCGTCCATGACCGTACCATCAGCATCATAGAACTGACGAAATCCAGCCATACGAGCTGCTGGTAAACCTTTCGCTGTAAGTTGTTCAGCGATCGCATACGCTTTTGGTCCTGACAAACGAATTACGCCAACACCGCCACGACCTAAGGGAGTAGCTATCGCCGCAATAGTGGTTTGATGTTGCATAGTGTTCATCTAAAAGATCCAAAAAACAGCCAAAGAAAAATCCGCTTAAGATTACCATCTTAAGCGGATTTATTCAGTAAAAGTTCGAGATTAAGACGCTGACTCTGACTTGTTCAGACGATCTTTCTCAACGCTTTTATTGATGAACGATTGCTGCAAAATAGTAATACTGTTGTTCACAATCCAGTAAAGCACGAGACCTGCTGGGAAGAACAACATAAACACCGTGAACATGATCGGCATGATACGGAATACTTTTGCTTGCATTGGATCAGTTGGTTGTGGGTTAAGCATCTGCTGAACATACATGGTGACACCCATGATCAACGGCAGAATAAACCATGGATCCATCGCAGATAAATCCTGAATCCAACCTAACCAAGGTGCGTGACGTAGCTCTACAGATTCCATCAATACCCAGTACAAAGCCAAGAAAATTGGCATTTGTAATAGTAATGGTAAACAACCTGATAACGGATTAACTTGCTCACGCTTATACAATGCCATCATTTCTTGAGAGAAACGCATACGGTCATCGCCAAACTCTTCTTTCATGCGTTGCATTTCAGGTGCAATCACACGCATTTTCGCCATAGAGCGATAACTTTTCGAAGAAAGTGGCCATAAAATCAACTTCACCAAGATCGTCAATAAGATAATTGACCATCCCCAGTTGCCCACAAGGTTATGGAAGAATTGCAAGCCCAGGAACAATAACTTGG
>NZ_MELG01000022.1:16729-38196 GCF_001767535.1 Acinetobacter sp. GWC1_38_13
AGTTCAGACTGAATTTTAGGGCCTGAATACAGTTTCGCATCCACTTCCATTGAGGTACCCGCAGGTACATTGATCACTGGAGAGGTGAAGCCGATGATATTCATACCATCAGTAGACTGGCGTGATTCCAGCTTGGCAGTATAAGGTTGGCCATCAGCTTGGGTAAGTTTTAAATTCCCAGGAATCCAGGCACTGACGAAATAATGCTGAACAATGGCCACCCAGCCGCCTTTGGCTTCGACATTCAGTTTTTCATCTGAGAAATTAGCAAATTTCAACTTATTATACGGCTCTTCAGGTGTACCCCATGCTCCACCTAGATAGGTACCTAGTGTGAAAATACCTTGAGAAGACTTCCCTGGATCATCAGAATTATCACGTTTCAGCTGACCAAACATTTGACCTTGCCAGTTTTGCTGGCTACGGTTGATGACTTGGTGCTTGACTGTAATCGGATAATCACCTTGCGTGAAGGTAAATGATTTGATGATCTCTACGCCTTCAGGTGTTTTGAAAACCAAAGGTACTGTTAAGACCTGTTGTTTTTTTCCATCCTGCGTCGTTATGCTTTTTGCATCAGCCAAAGTATATGTTGTTTTTTCAACATCATAAGTCGGACGACCACTACGGCTACTGTCAGGACCATTCAAACCTATTAAACCGGATTGAGCGACGTAAGTACGTTTCGCATCACTTTCAAGCATAACAAACGGCTTTTCGCTGTCTTTGCTTTCATCATGGCTTAGTAGTTCAACACGGACAATATCTCCACCTTTTGGGTTAATCCAAAGATGATAAAGATCCGTTTTAACAGAAATCAGTTGCTGATTCACAGATGACTTTTCTGTGGTTTGTGATGCAGTCACATTTGCTTGTGGCAAGTCTGAAGCCGCTGTTGCATTTTGAGCATTTGGCAAATCTGCAGATACTTCATGCGTGGTGACTGCTGCTGCTTGTTGCTGCGGAGCAGGTTGTGCATGACCATAATCTTTTTGCCAAGCCAAAATTAGCAAATATGCGGTAACAAACATGGCTCCAAGAATTGCAAATCTGGCCCATTGTTGCATATCTATTATCCCAAATGGTTAGAGAGATTTTGCTTGAGTAAACGATCACGAAAGGGTACAGCAACGTGATGCATTTGAGAATCTATTTGATGAAACGAAATAAAACGAAGTGCTTTGGGTGGTACTGGGTCATAGCCTGATCCACCCCATGGATGGCAACGACAAATCCGCTTGGTAGAAAGCCATACACCTTTTGCCGCACCATGCGTTTGTAAAGCTTCAAGCGCATATTGTGAACAAGTTGGAATATAACGGCACCGAGGCCCCAATAATGGACTGATTGCGATTTGATAACATCTTATCAACCAATGCAGTAGACGTACCATTGGAGATCTCTAATTTTGGAGGGAGGTCACAACGACTTTAGAATGCTTTTTTGCTAAACGTTGTAATTTTTGCCAAGCAAAATCTAATTGCTGATGTAATTCTTTATTCGCAATTGCTTCTATACCCACTTTAGGCATTACCACAATATCAATGTCTGCATCAAACTGTGCTTGATGTAAACGAAAGCTCTCCCGAGCAAGACGTTTTATTCGATTTCGCTCATGTGCACGACGCACCTTTTTTTTAGCAACGACAATACCCAAACGGCTATTCGGCTGTTCGGTTAATTTTGCTAAAAAAAGGAAATGGGGCTGGTGCACTTTAAAAAGCGCACCATCAAATACACTTTTATAATCTGCAGCACAACGAATACGAGATTCAGTGCCAAAACTGTAAAGTGCCATCACCCAAGTCTGGTCGGCTTAACAGTAATTAAACAGTTAAGCTGTGACGACCTTTCGCACGACGACGAGCTAAAACCTGACGACCAGCTTTAGTTGCCATACGAGCACGGAAACCATGAACGCGTTTACGCTTTAATTCAGATGGTTGGAAAGTACGTTTCATATCGAAACTCCCAAAAATGATCTTTCTATAAAGGTCCGCGATTTTATTGCGCAATCTTTATTCTGTCAATCAAAATGCAAAAACTTTACATATTGTTTGCTTTGTTTTACAGCAAGTTGATTGTTCTCAACTAAATATATGAAATTAAGAAAAATAATTATTCACAAGCTATCTATTTAAATTTTATATGAAATACCTTATATTCACACCATACCAACAAGGTTATCAACAATTCATTTTTGATTTTAAATTTAGTTCCGGTATTTTGAATTTAAATTTAAAACTTTTTAGTTATCCACATTTGGAATCTCACTTATAAGTAAATTCAAATTTTAAAATTTAAATTTATTACTATTAGGATTGATGTTTTTTGTGGAAATCATACTATTTTCATTTTTAATCATTAGATTACGGTGTGGATAAGTGTGTTTTTAATGGTTTTATGCTTTGTGGATAACTTTGGTGTTAAAAATATCCACAGCTTGTGCTAAAAGTTATTCACAAGTGCTTTTAAATTTAAATTTATAAACAAACGCTTTCTTTTTCGGCAAAAGTCCCATAAATTTGCCTGACAGATGTGGATAACTTGGTTAGAATGGCGACCCCTTCGAAAGGTGGGGTGTAGGCTTTTTTACTTTTTAAATTTAAAAAATGGATATATAGGGGATGCACATGCTCTGGACAGACTGCTTAACTCGCTTGCGACAAGAGCTATCTGATAACGTCTTTGCGATGTGGATTCGCCCGTTAGTTGCAGAAGAAGTGGATGGAGTGATGCGTTTATATGCACCCAACCCTTATTGGACTCGTTATATTCAAGATAATCATCTCGAGTTGATTTCTATATTGGCTGAACAACTGTCTGAAGGGCGAGTGCGTCAAGTAGAGATATTGGTAGATTCAAGACCTGGAACGATTTTATCTTCGAGTGAACAGCCTGCAACAACGACAGCTGCTTTGAGCACAGCAGTGCCTTCCCCAATGAAAGTAAAAAAAGAAGCTGAATTGGTTCAAGCGAATCCCCCAGTTTCTAAAATTCCTAAGAAAAGACAATTAAACCCTTTATTCACTTTTTCTTTATTTGTCGAAGGTCGTTCAAACCAGATGGCAGCTGAAACTTGTCGAAAAGTTTTAACGCAGCTTGGTGCATCGCAACATAATCCATTGTTTCTCTATGGCCCTACAGGTTTGGGTAAAACACATTTGATGCAAGCTGTCGGAAATGCGCTGTTACAAGCAAAACCGAATGCGCGTGTGATGTACATGACTTCTGAAAGTTTTGTACAAGACTTTGTAAGCTCTTTGCAAAAAGGCAAGGTTGAAGAATTTAAGAAAAACTGTCGTTCTCTAGATTTGTTATTGGTCGATGATATTCATTTACTTGCAGGTAAAGAAGCAAGTCTTGTTGAGTTCTTCTATACGTTTAACGCTCTGTTAGATGAATCCAAGCAAATTATTTTAACTTCAGATCGTTATCCAAAAGAATTAACTGAATTGGATCCTCGTTTGGTTTCTCGTTTTTCATGGGGTTTATCGGTGGGTGTAGAACCACCAGATATTGAAACTCGTATCGAGATTTTGCTTAAAAAAGCTGAAAATAGTGGTGTTGATTTACCTCGAAATTGTGCTTTATTTATCGCTCAACAAGTAGTGGCAAACGTTCGTGAACTTGAAGGTGCGTTGAATAAGGTTGTCGCTATTTCTCGCTTTAAAGGTACCTCTATTGATCTTGATGTGGTACGCGAATCATTGAAAGATGTGTTAGCGATTCGAGCGAGAACGATTAGTGTCGAGAATATTCAACGTGTCGTGAGTGAGTATTTCCGTATTCCCTTAAAAGAATTGGTTGGGCCGAAGCGTACCCGTATTTATGCTCGCCCTCGTCAGTTAGCAATGGGTCTAGCACGTGAATTGACAGGGGATAGTTTCCCTGAGATTGGAATGGCCTTTGGTGGTCGAGATCACAGTACGGTGATGCATGCTTGTGAAAAGGTTGTAAGTCTTCGCGAAGAAGATCCGATTTTTAATGAAGATTATAAAAATCTACTTCGTCTGTTACAAAGTTAAACTCATTTTCAGAGTTGCAAACTCGTTTTAAGTGCAGCATAGTACACTGCTAACATTTTTATCGGCTTCCGTTGTAAGAGGAATAAAATCGTGCGTTTGAAAATCGCTAAAGAAAGTTTACTCAATGTTTTGTCACACGTTGTGGGTGCGGTGGAGCGCCGTCATACGTTGAATATTCTTTCAAACGTTAAAATTCAAACCACACAGCAGGCCTTGACGATCACAGGTTCTGATTTGGAAGTTGAGTTGGTAGCCAGTACGACCTTAGCTGATGGTGCTTGTATAGAAGCAGGTGAAACGACGGTTCCTGCGCGTAAATTAGTCGAAATTTGTAAGTCACTTCCTAGTGCGGCTTTGATCGATTTACAAATCACAGAAGATCAACGTTGTATCTTGAAATCAGGTAACAGTCGTTTTGTATTGGGTACTCTTCCAGCTGAAGACTATCCACTACTTTCTACTGAGAATAGTTTAGGGACGCAAGTTCAAGTCACTCAGCGTGAACTCAAACGTTTATTTGAAAAGACTGCATTTGCTATGGCAGTTCAGGATGTTCGCTTTTATTTAACAGGAACATTACTAGAAATTGATCAAAATCAGTTGCGTACAGTGACAACTGATGGTCATCGTTTAGCATTGTGTGAGGTGTTAGCTTCATCAACAGCGACATCTTCAATTCAAGCGATCGTTCCTCGCAAGGCAGTAGGGGAGTTACAACGTTTGCTCAGTATTGAAGATGAACAACTCACTTTATTAATCGGTCGTGAGTTGTTGAATGTAACTATCAATACACCAAGTCGAGATAAGGAACAGGGTGATATTACAGTTCGTTTTACGACTAAGTTGATTGATGGTAAATTCCCTGACTATCGCCGTGTGATTCCTCGTGGTGGTGACAAACATGTGTTGATTGCACATGATGTGTTTAAGCAATCGCTACAACGCGTTGCAATTTTAAGTAATGAGAAATTACGTGGTGTTTTCTTGAATTTTAGCCAAGATACATTGCAATTACGCGCCAATAACCCTGAACAGGACGAGGCGAGTGAAGATTTGGTCATCCAATATCAAGATGCACCTCTTGAAATGTCTTTTAATGCTCAATATATCCTTGATGTGTTGAGTGTTCTTGATGGTGATGATGTGCGAATGAGCATGACAGAGGCGAATCAGTCGGTATTGGTACAAGATCCTGCACATCCTGATCAAACTTATGTTGTTATGCCTATGCGAGTTTAATTTGCATTGTTGTATTAGGTTTAAATCATGCAAATCACGCGTTTAAATATAGAACGTGTACGAAATTTGAAGACGGTTGCACTCACTGAGTTGCAGCCGTTTAATATTTTCTATGGTGCGAATGGTTCTGGAAAAACATCAATTCTAGAGTCTATTCATTTGTTAGCAACTGGACGCTCTTTTCGCACGCATATTCCAAAACATTATATTCAGCATCAGTGTAATGATGCGATCGTATTTGCTCAGTCCGCAACCGAACGTGTGGGCATGAAAAAACTCATTTCTGGTGAGCAATTAATTAAGGTCAATGGCGATACGATTGCAACGCAAGGGCAGTTAGCAAAGTTGCTCCCTTTGCAGCATATTGATCCGCAAAGTACTGATATTATCGATCATGGTGCTAAACCTCGTCGTCAGCTCTTGGATTGGTTGATGTTCCACGTGGAACCTGAGTTTTATTTTGCTTGGCAGTATTATTCACGTGCTCTGAAACAACGAAACAGTTTATTAAAAACACGTCGAAATCTCAGTTTGTCTGAACTTGAGCCGTGGAACAAAATGCTCAGTGAATATGGTGAAATTTTACATTCACAACGGATCAGTATCGTTGAGCAATGGAATCAATATTTTCGTGAGGATTTACAGCAGCTTTTGCCAGATATTGATATTGAACTCGAATACTATTCAGGATTTCATACTGAGCAAGGGTTGTTTCAAGACCTTATTCAACAGCATCAAAAAGACCTTGAGCGTCGATATACTGAATACGGTCCACATCGTGCTGATTTACGTCTAAAAACCCCACAAGGTAACGCTGATGATGTGTTGTCTCGAGGGCAAAAAAAGTTGTTAATCATGGCATTAAAACTGTCACAAATTGCAATGCTACATGCGAGTAATAAGGAAACTGTGGTATTATTAGATGATCTGACAGCAGAGTTAGATGTAGCTGCACAACAACGTTTAATTGAGCGACTGAGTCAGTTAGGAAGTCAGGTTTTTCTGACCACCTTAGACCATGCGTCGGTATTAAAACACTTACATGATTTGTCGATTTCCTTTCAATTGTTCCATGTTGTACACGGTCAAGTCAGTCTTGCTGCACCATAATTTTATTTCCTCATTTTTGGATAGATTCGATATTAACTAGGGAGTAACCATGAGTTCAGAGTCTCAATCAGTCTCTCAAACAGAACAAACAAATGAAAAGGCTTATGATTCCTCTAGCATTAAAGTATTACGTGGATTAGACGCGGTTCGTAAACGTCCTGGTATGTACATTGGGGATACCGATGATGGTACAGGTTTGCACCATATGGTGTTTGAGGTGGTGGATAACGCGATTGATGAAGCACTAGCAGGTCACTGTGATGAAATTCTAGTGACGATTCATGAAGATGAATCTGTTAGCGTATCTGATAATGGTCGTGGTATTCCGACAGATATTCACCCTGAAGAAGGTGTATCTGCGGCAGAAGTGATTCTGACTATCCTGCATGCAGGTGGTAAATTTGATGACAACAGTTATAAAGTTTCTGGTGGTCTACACGGTGTTGGTGTTTCAGTTGTAAATGCCCTGTCTAAAAAATTACATTTGACCATTCAACGTGCAGGTCAAATTCATGAGCAAGAATATTGCCATGGCGATCCTCAATATCCATTGAAGGTCGTGGGTGAAACAGATAAAACAGGAACAACTGTTCGTTTCTGGCCAAGTGAGCTTACTTTTAGTCAGACCATTTTTAGTGTGGATATTCTTGCACGTCGTTTAAGAGAGCTTTCTTTCTTGAATGCGGGTGTGCGTATCGTATTACGTGATGAACGCGTTAATCTCGAAAATGTTTATGATTACGAAGGTGGTTTATCAGAATTCGTTAAATACATTAACGAAGGCAAAACACATCTCAATGAAATTTTTCACTTCACGACTGATGCTGACAATGGTATTGGTGTAGAGGTGGCATTGCAGTGGAATGATAGCTATCAAGAGAATGTTCGTTGCTTTACCAACAATATTCCACAGAAAGATGGTGGTACTCACTTAGCAGGTTTCCGTGCGGCTTTGACCCGTGGTTTAAACAGCTACATGGAAAATGAAAACTTACTCAAAAAAGAGAAAGTGGCTGTTTCAGGTGATGATGCTCGTGAAGGCTTGACTGCAATTATTTCAGTAAAGGTTCCTGATCCAAAATTCTCTTCTCAAACCAAAGAGAAGTTAGTTTCGAGTGAGGTTAAACCTGCTGTTGAACAAGCAATGAATAAAGAGTTTTCAGCTTATTTGCTTGAAAACCCTCAAGCAGCAAAATCAATCGCGGGCAAAATTATTGATGCAGCTCGTGCACGTGATGCAGCTCGTCGAGCGCGTGAAATGACACGTCGTAAGAGCGCTTTAGATATTGCAGGTTTACCAGGGAAATTAGCCGACTGTCAGGAAAAAGATCCAGCATTGTCTGAACTGTATCTAGTCGAAGGTGACTCTGCGGGCGGTAGTGCCAAGCAAGGTCGTAACCGTAAGATGCAGGCTATTTTGCCGTTGAAAGGTAAAATTCTGAACGTTGAACGAGCACGTTTTGACAAGATGATTTCAAGTCAGGAAGTCGGAACTCTGATTACAGCTTTAGGCTGTGGTATCGGTCGTGAAGAATACAACCCTGATAAATTACGTTATCACAAAATCATTATCATGACCGATGCGGACGTTGATGGTTCACACATTCGTACCTTGTTGTTGACTTTCTTCTTCCGTCAAATGCCAGAATTGGTAGAGCGTGGTCATATTTATATTGCTCAGCCACCTTTGTATAAATTAAAGAAAGGTAAGCAGGAGCAATACATCAAAGATAATGATGCATTAGAAACCTACCTTATTTCGAATGCGATTGATGAACTTGCTTTGCATATAAGTGCAGATTCACCTGCGATTACGGGTGAAGCTTTGGCTAAAGTTATCGCAGACTATCAAGTGTCGCAAAAAAGCTTGCAGCGTTTAACACTACGTTATCCTGCGAGTTTGTTAGATGGTCTGCTTGAACTAGAAGCTTTTAAAGCGGATCACAATCATGAGCGTGATTATGTTGAGTCTTGGGCAGAACAATTACGTGCTGCAATTGAGAAACTCCAACCAAGTTTACGTCCAGAGATTTCTTTAGAATCATTTGAACGTGAGAACTCACACGGCCAGAAATCAGCTCATTATTGGCCACGTGTCACCGTGTATGTACATAACTTGCCACATTCATATTTGCTTGACGCAGGATTGTTAAACTCTGCTGAATATGCACGCTTACTGAAGAATGCGAAGAGCTGGTTTACGTTGCTCGAAACGGGCGCTTATTTGCAGAAGGGTGATCGTCGTATTCAGGTGAATAGTTTCCATCAAGTATGGCAGCATATTTTGCAAGATTCTCGTCGCGGCATGATGATCCAACGCTATAAAGGTTTAGGTGAGATGAATGCTGAGCAGCTTTGGGAAACCACAATGGATCCTGAAAACCGTCATATGCTCCAAGTGACGATTGATGATGCCATTGAAGCTGATCGTATGTTCTCTTGTTTAATGGGTGATGATGTTGAACCACGTCGTGCATTTATTGAAGAGAATGCCTTGAATGCAGATATTGATGCTTAAGCGCTAAAAAGGATATTTTCAATGAAAAAAGGATTTTGCTTAGCTACTTTATTTGCAAGTGTGTTGATGTTCAATCAAGGTGTATCTGCTCATCAACTTGAAACAGATATGCGAGTATTGGCTAAAAGTATGACGGCTTTTGCTCAAACTCAGGATTTAGCAGAAGCGAAGAAACAATTGATGCTTATGCGCAAAGCAGCTGTTGCTTCAAAGGCTTCTTCACCGCATAAGCTTGAAGGTGTGTCTAAAGATGATGAACAGCTTAAAGCATATCAACATGGCTTAGATCTATTGTTAGCTCAAATTGATTCAGTCAATGCTTTGGTTGAAAAGGGGCAGCTCGAACAAGCCAAAGTACAGGCACTAGAGTTGGTTAAATTGCGCAATGAGTATCACCAACAATTTAAATGATACTTAGATTAACTTTAAGATCATTATAAAAAAGAGCTTAAAACTAAACTGGTTTTAAGCTCTTTTTTGTTCCACGTGGAACCTTTGCTATTGGTCAACTAAATCATTCACCTGAATTAAGGCATGACCAAATAAATATCCAGCCGTGACTAAAACACTGATCCATAACAATGCGCCTAAAACGTTATAGACTACGAAACGCATATAGTTCATGTTGCCAGAGCCCGCTGCTAAAGGGGCAAAAGAGCGCGCAAAAGGAATAAAACGTGCGAGAAGAATCGTTTTACCACCATGAGTTAGGAAGAATGTATTAGTCTTTCTTAAATATTCTTGTTTGATAAAGCGTGAATCCATTTTATAAATACGATCACCAAAATGACGACCAATATGATAATTCACCATATAGCCCAATGTTGCGGCCACAAACAATAAACTAATCATATAGCCAACATGCATCATTTCAATGACTGAGCAGAGTGCACCAACAGTGAGTAATAAACTATCACCAGGGAGGAAGAACATAAAAACAAAAGCGGTTTCTGCAAATATAATTAAAAAAAGAATAGCGTAGATCCAAACGCCATATTCTTGGATCAAGATTGGAAGAAAATGTTCAAAATTAAAAATAAAATCTAAAGAATTCATTCAGTTTGTATGAGTCCAAATCGGGTACTTACCAAATTGAAGTACAAAAAATATTAAGAAAGTAGACGTTTTAAACGTCAATCGAAAGTCACAACTTTAGAATGATGGGAGCTGAGTATATCGAGCCTAAACACAAAGCTCAATTTTTGAGGAAATTTCCATTTTTTAATTTAACTGAGTAGATAGAAAAAAACATGGTATTTAAATGTGGATTATCGATGTAATTGAGTTTAGTTTCTATTTTTCTTGTATTGATTAAATTGAAAAAACCTAACCACACATTTGGTGTGGTTAGGGGATGTTACTTAGTTTTCAAATGAGCCTTCAAGTTCCTCTAAACTCATCATGAATTCTAGTAATTGCTCTTCAAAACTTTCCAATTTGGCTTTGAGTTCATTTTGTTCATTCATGAGCTTCATGAGATCATTTTTGCGATTTGCTTCATAAAGCGTCGTGTCGCCTAGAAGTTCTTCGATCTCAATGAGTCGTGGTTGAATTTTACCAATCTGTGATTCGACTTTTTCCATGTCTTTTCGGATAGGTCGAGTCAGTTCACGACGGCGAGCAGCTTCTTTACGTTGAGCTTCTTTATCAACTTTAGGAGTAGCAAATTGAGATGAATTACTCTCTTGTTGTGAAGCACTCTGTGCATTTATTTGTTGTTGGCGCGCTTCACGTAACCATTTTGCATAGTCCTGAAGATCACCTTCAAACTCTGTGCATTTTCCTGCATGAACAAGTAACAAATCATCGCACACACTTGCAATCAATTGACGTTCATGCGAAACCAAGACCACCGCACCCTCAAAATCTTGCAATGCCATGGTCAAAGCGTGGCGCATATCTAAATCTAAATGGTTAGTCGGTTCATCTAGAATCAGTACATTAGGACGTTGCCAAACAATTAAAGCTAAAGCTAGACGAGCACGTTCTCCACCAGAGAAGCTCTCACATGGTGTGTCCATGCGTTCACCACTGAAGCCAAAGCCACCCAAGAAAGAGCGTAAAGACGCTTCACTGATTTGTTTATCTGCGATACGTGCCAGTTGAAGCATTGGGCTTGCATGCGCGTCTAAAGCATCCATTTGATGCTGAGCAAAATAACCGATATTAAGAAGTTCAGAAGCTTTACGCTCTCCAGCTAATAGTGGCAAGTCACCAACCAAGGTTTTGATTAGAGTGGATTTACCTGCGCCATTTATTCCGAGTAAGCCTATTCGAGAGCTTGGCGTAATCTGCAAACGAATTTTTTCAGCGATGACTTTGTCACCGTAACCGATCGTTGCACCATCAAGACTGAGTAATGGGGAACTCATTTTGGTCGGTTCACGGAAGCTAAAGGTGAAAGGTGTATCCACATGTGCAGGTGCTAATTGCTGCATACGTTCTAATTGTTTAATCCGACTTTGGGCTTGGCGGGCTTTGGTGGCTTTTGCTTTGAAACGATCAATAAATTTCTGTAAATGAGCACGTGTTTCTTGTTGCTTCTCAAAAGCTTGTTGTTGTTGTGCTAAACGTTCGCTTCGTGTGGTCTCAAATGTTGAGTAATTTCCTGTATACAAGGTTAATTCTTGGTTTTCGATATGCAGAATATGATCAGTGACTGCATCCAAGAAATCACGATCGTGTGAGATTAAAACCAGAGTACCCTCATAAGCTTTAAGCCAGTCCTCAAGCCATAAAATTGCATCTAAATCTAAATGGTTGGTTGGTTCATCTAATAATAATAAATCTGAACGACTCATCAGTGTTCTAGCAAGATTAAGTCGCATGCGCCATCCACCTGAAAAGCTGGCTACATTTAATCGAATTTGATGATCTAAAAAGCCTAGTCCAGCCATCAGTTGTGCTGCTTTAGCAGGGGCAGCATAACCATGAATTTCATCAAAACGACCATGAAGCTGTGCCAAATCCTCATTACTTAATTGATCAGGATGCGCGAGCTTTTCTTGAATCGTCCAATACTCTTCGTCACCGGAAAGTACGAAGTCGATGGCAGGAATATCTAAGGCTTTAATTTCTTGTGCCATATGAGCCACTGTCCAAACAGACGGACGACTTAGATTTCCCTCATCAGCGACTAAATCACCTAAAAGTGCTGCAAATAACGTAGATTTTCCTGCGCCATTTACGCCTGTGAGACCAATTTTCCAGCCTGGATGAAGTTGCATAGATGCTTTTTGGAAGAGAACGCGCCCACCACGGCGTAAAGAAACTTGGTCAAATTGGATCATGAGTATGCAAAATAGCGAATAGATAGCCACATTTTAAGGTGATCCGAAGCGATTGCAAATTTTTATATGAATTTATGCAAAGCTGAAATCAAATGCATTTAGATGATAAAAATAGAGTAAAAACTCTACTTCTGTGTTTAAAATCAGATTATTATTTAGTTTAGATGAAAAAATAAGTAACAAGACCAAAACTATACGACAGCAATTCAGGATGAATAAGGGAATTTTGGCATTGGGGGCAATGTTAATTTTGGGGGTAAATACATCATCAAATGCGGCAAAAGTTTGTGTATTTGATCTATTAGGTAAGTCAGGAGAGGCTTACAAAATGATTGAATAGTGGGCGTTAGCTGCAAAAGTTTGGCGTGGTGATATTGATCTGATCAGTTACCAAAATGAAGCTCAGGCTGAAAAGGATTTTCAACAAGGGAAATGTGATGGCGTGTATATGACTTCTATGCGCGCGCGAACTTACAATAAATTTGCTGGGTCTGTTGATGCAATTGGTGCAGTTCCAACCTATGCAATAGCCCAAAAAGCAATCAGCTTTGCCTTAGATAAACGTAATCAGCGCCGTTTGGTAAGTAGGGACGGAAATCAGAGCTATGAAGTTGCAGGTACATCAGAAATTGGTTTGGCATATATCTTCGTCCGAGATAAAAAGATCAACACCATTGAGAAAATCAAAGGGAAAAAATTTGCGGTGCTAGGATATGACGAAGCACAAAAAATTGTTGTTCGAAGTCTAGGTGGGCAAGCAGTATTGTCAGATATTTCGGATATCGCAAAGAAATTTAATAGTGGTCAAGCTGACATCATGGCAGCACCAGCCTACGCATATAAGCCTCTAGAGCTATATAAGGGGCTTGGAGAGGATGGAGCAATCATTACCTTTCCAGCTGTAAATATGACAATGGATCTGATTATTCGTCCTGAAAAATTTTCGAGTAATTTTGGACAAAACTCACGAGATTGGTTTCTTGGACGCTTAAAAAGTAATTTCACCTTGATACAACGCATGGAAGCGGATTTACCTGCAAAATACAAAAATTAATTTAAGTCAGGAAGATAAAACCCGTTATCAACAAATTCTACGTGAAGCATGAATCAGTTTAACCAAGCGTGATATTTATGATTCAACCATGATGAGTGTTTTAAAACGTGCACGTTGCATGGTTGAACGCACAAACTTTGAATGCAGTCTTGGTGGTGAATAATTTTTTGTTTTTTTAAAGTGTGTTTTTATTTTTTTATAGGGGGAAAAATGAAAAAGGGGCTATTTGCTTTATCAATCTTAACATTGATGGGGTTTGCAACGACTGTTCAAGCAAAACAAAAAGTATGTGTATTTGATTTATTAGGAAAAGCAGGTGAAACATTTGGAGTGACGCAAGAATGGGCTGTCACGGCTAAAAATTGGCAAGCTGAAATTCAATTGATCCCATATCAGTATGAGGCGAAGGCACAAAAAGACTTCGAGTCAGGAATCTGTGATGGTGTGTATATGACCTCTATGCGGGCCCGCAAATACAATGGTTTTGCAGGTTCGATTGATGCGATTGGTGGTGTGACCAGTAATGATGTAGCACAAAAGGCGATTAGTTTTGCTTTAGATAAACGCAATAAGCACCGATTACTGGCAAAAGTTGATGATCAAAACTACGAAGTTGCTGGCATTTTACAATTTGGTTTGGCTTATGTATTTGTACAAGATAAAAATTTAAATACGATCGAAAAAGCCAAAGGAAAAAAGTTTGCCTATCTTCACTACGATATAACTCAAAAAGCAGTAGTAGATAGTTTACAAATGATTTCAGTACCTTCAGAAATCTCTGATTTTGTAAAAAATTCAATAGCAAGCAGGTCGATGTAATTGCTGCACCTGCGTACGCCTATAAGCCACTCGAGATTGAAAAAGGGATTGCAAAGTCGGGTGTCATGTTTACCTTCCCAGTTGTAAATATCACAGGAGATTTAATTATTCGTCCTGAAAAGTTTCCTGTTAATTTTGGATTAAAGTCACGGGAATGGTTTGTTAAGCAGCTACCGAAAAACTTTACGATAGTTAAACGCCTAGAAGACTCTATACCCGCGAAATATAAATTGAGCTTAGGCAAAAAAATGAGGTTCGCTATCAACGAATACTAAGAGACGAACGTATTAATCTGACGAAACAAGGTGTATACGATCCGATTATGATGAGTGTTCTAAAAAGAGCACGTTGTACTGTAGAACGCACAAACTTTGAATGCTCCTTAGGTGGTGAATAGTAAATATCCTGATCCTAGTTCTGAATTAGTCCAAATATTTCAATCAAATGCTTTGCTATGAGACATCGTCAATTGACTCTTTAGAAAGTGTGATCAGGATAGTTAAATATCTGAAAAACCCGACATATGTAGACAAAAGGACTAGGCTTTTAAATAAAACCTGACTATATTTGTCCTTAGCTGGTGGAAAAATATGCAAAAACAGCAATTAAGGGAAAACAAGATGAAAAAAGGACTTTGGGCACTGAGCGCTGCAACGCTTTTTGCCATGACCACTTCTGTGCAGGCAAAACAAGAAATTTGTGTATTCGATTTGTTAGGAAAGGCTGGGGAGTCTTATAAACTGATTGAAGAGTGGAAGCTTGCATCAAAAACTTGGCAGGGTGACGTTGAGTTAATTGCTTATCAAGATGAACAAAAAGCTGAACAAGACTTTGATGCTGGTAAGTGTGATGGGGTATACATGACCTCAATGCGTGCGCGTAAATATAACAAATTCGCTGGTTCGATTGATGCTGTGGGTGCAGTAACGAGTAATGCAATTGCGCAAAAAGCAATTAGTTATGTGCTCGACAAACGTAATAAAAGCCGTCTGACTGCAACCGTCAATGGAGAAAAATACGAAGTTGCGGGAATCATTGAAGTCGGTCTTGCCTATATTTTTGTGCGGGATAAACGAATTGATACGATAGAAAAAGCGAAAGGAAAAAAATTCGCTTATTTGCATTACGATCAGGCACAAAAAACAATTGTTGAAAGCTTAGATCTGATTGCTGTGCCATCCGATATTTCTGATTTTGTGAAAAAATTTAACAGCGGTCAGGTCGATGTAATTGCTGCACCAGCATATGCCTATAAACCGTTAGAAATTAGCAAAGGATTGGCAAATGGTGCTTTGTTTAATTTCCCTGTTGTGAATATCACAGGTGATCTGATTATTCGTCCAGGTAAATTTCCTGCAAATTTTGGTACTCAATCGAGACAATGGTTCATCAATAAACTTCCAAGTAACTTTGCCATGGTGCAACGTTTAGAATCAGGCATGAATGCCCGAAAAATTAACCTATCGAATGAAGACAAAGTACGCTATCAAAAAATGTTACGAGAAGGGCGTATGAATCTAACAAAACAAGGCGTTTACGATGCTACTATGATGAACGTACTCAAACGTGCACGTTGTACTGTTGAACGTACAAACTTTGAATGTACATTGAGTGGAGAATAGAAGTTTTACGTTATTTCAAATCGTGAACCTTAGCGTACAACTTTTGACTTATCACAAAAATGTCTAATAAAAGAAGTGGATGATATAAAAAAGGACAAATATTAAACAATCCTGACATAAAAATAGAGTACAAGCTCTATTTTTTTTCAGAAAACATGATTAATATTTGCTTCGAACAAGGAGACAAACATAAAGTTTGTGAAAGGATGAAAAATATGAAAAAAATTGCATTAGCTATTGCAGCAACTGCGATGATGGGCATGTCAGCATCTGCTCAAGCAAAAATCGATGTGTGTGTATTCGACTTATTAGGGAAGTCAGGTGAATCATACAAAATGATGCAAGACTGGGCACTTGCTGCAAAAGGTTGGGGTGCTGACGTTAACCTTCTAGCAATCACTGATGAGCAAGTTGCTGACAATAATTTCAAGGCTGGTAAATGTGCTGCTGTAGCAATGACAGCAATGCGTGCTCGCCCATACAACAAATTCGCGGGTTCTATCGATTCTTTAGGTGGTGCGCCGAGCAATGAAATTGCTCAACGTGCGATTACTTTCGTTCTAGATGCTCGTAATGCTGCGAAGATGACGACTAATCTTGGTGGTAACAAATATGAAGTAGCGGGTATCTCTCCATTGGGTGCTGCGTATATCTTCGTACGTGACAAGAACATTAACTCAATTGAAAAAGCTGCTGGTAAGAAATTCGCTGTATTGGGTTACGATGATGCTCAAAAAATCATGGTACAACGCGTAGGCGCTCAAGCAGTACTTTCTGATATTTCTAACTTCGCTGCTAAATTTAACAATGGTCAAGTTGATATGGTAGGTGCGCCTGCTTATGCATACAAACCATTAGAATTGAGCAAGGGTTTAGGTACTAATGGTGGTATCTTCAACTTCCCAGTTTTACAAGTAACTGCGGATCTTGTTATTCGTCCAGAAAAATTCCCTGCTGGTTTTGGTCAAAAATCTCGTGATTACTTTGTGAAGCAACTTCCAAAAGCATTCGCAATGATCAAACGTTACGAAGCTGAAATTCCAGCGAAGTACAAAATGAACTTAAGCGCAGAAGATACATTGAAGTATCAAAAATTATTACGTGATGGTCGTATGGATTTGACTAAGCGTGGTATTTACGATGCAGGTATGATGTCTGTATTGAAAAAATCTCGTTGTTCAGTGAACAAATCAAACTTTGAATGTGCATTACCTGGTGAATAATCAGTAATTGCCAAAAATGACACTTAAAGCCTAGATTTATCTAGGCTTTTTGTTTTTTTGTGATCGTCATTTAAGTCATAGCCTTTACTTTAAAATCTCGTAATCATAATGAGATAAAAATCAAATGAAATCGTGAAGATTAAAATATATTTTGATCAGAAAGATTTACGATTGATGATGAGGGATTTCGTTTATATACCATTAGGGAATTAAACGTGGTTCTACGATTTTGGGTGTGATGTCACAACAATCACCAAAATGCAAAGGAAAAAAAAACATGCAATGGTTTAAAACATTAATGCTTGCAACAGGTGTTGCAGTCGTATCCGCAGGCGCTCAAGCAAAGCAAACAATCTGTGTATTTGATATTGTTGGTAAAAGTGGCGATGTTTACGCACTTATGAAAGATTATCAGCTCGCTGCAAAGACTTGGGGCGCTGATATCGAATTGAAAGTTGGCACCAATGAGGCTGTAATTGCTGAAGACTTTAAAGCTGGAAAATGTGATGGTGTTAGTATCACAGGAATGCGTGGTCGCCAATTCAATAAATTTACAGGTTCTCTCGATGCAATTGGCGCAATCACTGACTTAAAACTTGCAGTTAAAGTGATGCAAGGTCTTGCTAGCCCAGTGTTCGGAAAATCGATGGTCAATGGCAAATATGAAGTTGTCGGTGTGATCCCAGTCGGTGATGCTTATTTACTTGTTAATGATCGTAATATCAATACGGTGGCAAAAGCTGCAGGTAAGAAAATTGCGGTATTAGACTATGATGAAGCACAAAAAATTATGGCTTCACAAGTCGGAGCGCAGGCTGTAAGTTCAGATATTACAAACTTTGGTGCAAAATTTAATAATGGTCAGGTTGATATTATTGGTGCGCCAGCAGCTGCATTTAAACCTTTGGAATTGCATAAAGGTTTGGGTACAAAAGGCGCAATTGTGAATTATCCGATCTTACAAGTGACAGGTAATTTGATTATTCATCCAGATAAATTCCCAGCAGGATTTGGTCAAAAGTCACGCGAGTGGGTTAAAAGCCAACTACCACGTGCATTTGGTATCCTTGGTAAAATGAAGGCGGATATTCCGCAAAAATATTGGATGGAAGTTCCTGAGTCCGATAAGCCAGGCTATCAAAAACTTATGCGTGAATCACGTATTAACCTGACAGCAAAAGGGATTTACGATAAACGCATGATGAAGCTTTTGTGGCAATTCCGTTGTAAAGAAAATCCAAAGAATTTTGAATGTGGCTTACAAGACGAAAACTACAAATAATCTTGTAAAAGTATTTTGAATAGCCCTTTAAAACTTCAAATACAGACCTAATATTGAGTATGCTATACTGAATATCGGGTCTTTTATGTATGAAAGACAAAGAAAAGTCGAGGAATATCCATCATGAACGCACAAGCTCTTGAATTGTCAGATAATGCTGCCAAAAAAGTTCGCCAATTACGCGAAAGTGAAGGGAATAATGATCTTATGTTACGTGTCTATGTAACAGGTGGAGGTTGTTCTGGCTTTTCTTATGGTTTTAACTTTGCAGAAAGTGCCAATGAAGACGATGCTGAATTTACCAATGGTGATGTCAAAATGTTGGTTGACTCATTAAGTTATCAATATTTAGTCGGTTCAGTCGTTGATTATCTAGAAGGTTTGGAAGGTTCACGTTTTGTTGTACAAAACCCAAATGCAACAACGACGTGTGGTTGTGGATCTTCTTTCTCGATTTAAGTTTAAAAAAATATAAAAAAGCTTCTCGATACGAGAAGCTTTTTGCTATTTACACCGCAGTAATTGTCCCCAAGATACGATTTCCTGATGCACCCGTGACAGCTGGTAAATTACCACTGAGTTGCTTCATAAAACGCATCGCTAACCAAGCAAAAGCTGTGGCTTCAACCCATGTTGGAGCAAGACCCAACGCATCTGTAGTTTGCACAGACCAATTATGCTTGCGCAAACGCCAGCGTAGTTGTTCAAGTAAATATGAATTATATGCACCACCACCACAGACATAAATTTCACCTGTCGGCATAGCATCTTTACTGCGATAAATTGCTTTCTTAATTGCACGAGTTGTCAGTTTCATTAAGGTTGCTTGAACATTCTCTGGTGTATCTTCAAGTTCATCGTATTCTAAATCACTTCGCCAATCGCTGAGCTGCTCATCCAACCACTCTAAATTAAAGTCTTCACGACCCGTACTCTTCGGAGGTTCTTTTGCAAAAAATTCGTGTGTTTGTAAACGATCTAGCAATGAGCGAATGGGATTGCCGTATGCAGCCCAGTCACCATTCTCGTCATATGGATGACCTGTATGACGATGACACCATGCATCCATCAAAATATTGGCTGGACCTGTATCAAATCCATATACGCCGTCCGGATTGTTTGCAGGTAGCATACTGACATTTGCAATTCCGCCCAAATTTAAGATGACGCGATGAATACTGTCATGCTGAAACAAGGCCTGATGGAAAGCAGGAACTAAAGGTGCACCCTGACCACCAGCAGCCATATCCCGACGTCTAAAATCCGAAATAACAGGAATTTGAGTGATTTCAGTAATAATATTGGGATCACCAATTTGCAAGGTAAACCCATGTTCAGGACGATGACGAATGGTCTGCCCATGTGAGCCAATGGCTTTAATTTGATTTCGGTCTAAATTATTTTGTTTGATCAGTTCATTGATACCATGTCCAATCATCTGTGCCAGAGCCACATCGGCTTTGCCCATACGATCGATTTCGTTATCATCAGGCAAAGTGAGCGCCATCAATTCGTCACGTAACGCTGGATCAAACGGAACAGTCAGGGTTGCGTGCAAAGTTAAAGGATTAAAAGAAGCTGCAACAATATCAACACCATCCATGCTTGTGCCAGTCATTACACCAATATAGATTGCGCTCATATACAACTTCCCCTGCAAGACGCTGAAAAAATGTTAGTATATCGCACAAATTGAATAACTGATGTGTTTAGGTTTTGTGATGTCAAATTTCTTGCCCGCCGAAGAACAGCTTGCTCTCATCCAACGAGGCACGCACGAGATTATTTCTGAAGAAGATTTATTGAAAAAACTCAAAGAGAATCGTCCACTACGTGTAAAAGCAGGCTTTGACCCTACGGCTCCTGATTTACATTTAGGACATACTGTTCTCATCAATAAGTTAAAAACCTTCCAAGATTTAGGGCATGAAGTCACATTCTTAATCGGTGACTATACTGCGATGATTGGTGACCCAACGGGTAAAAGTGCGACACGTCCGCCGTTGTCAAAAGAACAAGTCCTTGCCAATGCAAAAACATACCAAGAACAAGTCTTTAAGATCTTAGATCCAAATAAAACCAAAGTCCGTTTTAACTCAGAATGGTTCAATCAGAAGTCTGCAGCTGATTTGATCCAATTGGCGAGCCAACAAACCGTATCACGTATGTTAGAACGTGATGACTTTACTAAGCGCTATAACAATCATCAGCCAATTGCCATTCATGAGTTCTTATATCCATTAGTACAAGGCTATGACTCAATTGCACTTGAAGCAGACGTTGAGTTAGGTGGTACAGACCAGACCTTTAACTTATTAATGGGGCGTACCTTGCAAGGTCGTTATGGTCAAGAATCACAAGTGTGTATTACAGTACCTATTCTTGAAGGTTTAGATGGCGTAAATAAGATGTCTAAATCTTTAGGCAACTACATTGGCGTGTTCGACACACCAGGTGCAATGTATCAAAAAATCTTGTCGATGCCAGATAGTTTAATTGAACGTTACTTTGATCTACTTAGCTTTAAGTCATTAGATGAAATTAAAGTTCTACTTGAGGAAATGGCTGCAGGTCGTAATCCACAAGAAATCAAACGCATCTTAGCACTTGAGCTTGTTGAACGTTTCCATGATGCAGAAGCAGCAGAAAATGCGCATAAGAGTGCAGGGAATCGAATCACTGAAGGTGAAGTTCCTGAAGATACGCCTGAAGTAACCATTTCTCGTGCTGAATTTGGTGGTGAATTATTTATTGCAACTATTTTACGTGTGGCGGGTTTAAATCCGAATGCAGCATCAGCTAAAGATGCCGTTGGACGTGGTGCAGTTAAAGTCGATTGGAATGTTGTGGATATGAGTTTCTCTGTAAAAGAGAATGGAACTTATATTATTCAGTCTGGTAAAAAAGCCATCGCCCGTGTGACGTTTACTGACTAATACGGCAATGGAAAAAATAAAAAGCAGGCCGTGAGCCTGCTTTTTGTACATAAATAGATCATAAAAACAACGAAAACATCAGATTTGTAGAAAAAAGAAACATGCAAAAGAAAATAATAAAAAACAGGGTTGCAAGCGTTTAGAAATGCTGTAGAATGCACATCCATCGGCGGTGATGCGGATAAAAACTTGTTGAGAAACAAGGATTTGGCTGAAGTGGTTGGATTCTTGGGTTGGTTAATAAGTTTTAAAAATATCTAAATTACCTGTTGACTTTAAAGAAATTTAGAGTAACATAGCCGACCTAGCTTGATGATGACGAATCATCGAGAAGATCATTAAGAGA